>DLWR01000106.1 GCA_003444795.1 Cryomorphaceae bacterium | reverse complement strand
CGAAATCCGCACGCGCCCCGGAGACCTATTCTCCAAAGCCGACATCATGCGTACCGTGCGCGAATTGGGCCAGCTTGGCTACTTCGACCCGCGCCAAATCACCCCCGTACCCATCCCCGATCCCGTGACTGGAACGGTAGACCTCGAATACACGGTCGTGGAACAGTCCACCAGTCAGCTAGAACTTCAAGGGGGTTGGGGCGCCTACACCGTAGTGGGAACCTTGGGCTTGAACTTTAACAACTTCTCCTCGCGCAACCTCTTCAACAAGAAAGCATGGCAACCTTTGCCTTCGGGAGACGGCCAAACCATTACCATCCGGGCACAAACCAACGGTACCTACTACAGCTCCTACAATTTCAGCTTTACGGAGCCCTGGTGGGGCGGCAAGAAGCCCAATTCAGTGACCTTCTCGGCCTACCACAACACCATGAACTACAACGGCCGTACAGATAGTACGGCCCAAAAGATTGCCATCACCGGTGTAACCTTGGGACAAGGCAAGCGCTTAAAGTGGCCCGATGACTATTTCACGCTCTACCAAGCGCTCGAATACCGCCGTTTTGACATCAACAACTACCCCTTTGTGGGCGGCAACTTCACAACAGGCGTCGCAAACTCCGTAGCCTACACCTTGGCCTTGCGCCGCGACAACCGCGATCTGCCCATCTTCCCCACACGTGGTTCCAGTATTTCTTTCACCTTGGAAGCAACGCCTCCCGTCTCTTTGTTGGACGGTCGTGATTACACCAAGTTGAGCACGGAAGAGAAATTCAAGTTTATCGAATACCACAAGTGGAAGTTTACGGGCGATTACTACGCGGAGATTTTCAAGAATTTCGTGGTGCGCTCCTATTCCGAATTTGGCATTTTGGGTTCCTATAACAAGGCCTACGGTTTGCCGCCTTTTGAGCGCTATTACCTGGGGGGTGACGGTTTGCAAAACTTCGTTTTGGACGGCCGTGAAATCATTGGCTTGCGGGGCTATACCAACTACAGTTTGACGCCTGACGGTGGCGGCGCCTTGTACAACAAGTTCACCACGGAACTGCGTTACTTGCTCTCTCCCAATCCCAACGCGCAAATCTTCGTGTTGGCCTTTGCTGAAGCGGGCAACAACTATGACAACTTTGCGGACTACCGTCCTTTTGAACTCAAGCGCTCCACTGGGGTAGGCTTGCGCATCTTCATGCCGATGTTTGGTTTGTTGGGTGTGGATTTGGGCTACGGCTTTGATAACTTGCCCGGCCAATCCGGTCCTTCCGGCTGGCAGACGCACTTTGTTCTTGGACAGCAATTCTAACCTAATGACGCGCCGAATCCTCTTTCTGCTTTTTGCGCTGGGCCTTTCGGTCTCCGGCTGGGCACAGCGTCTGGGTTATGTGGATACACAGGCCATTCTGAATGCTATTCCCGAATACAAGCAAGCTCAAGCCGAAATTGAGCGCCTCTCCTTGCGTTGGGAAGGGGAAGTCGCCAGCCTTTTTGAGGATGCATCTGCCCTCCATGCCCAATTAGATGCGGAATCGGTCCTTTTGACGCCCGACATGATTGCCGAGCGCATGGCCAACATCCAAAACATACGCGATACCGCCCGTTCGCGTCAAATGCGTTACTTCAGCCCCGAAGGTCAGCTCTTCCAAAAGCGCGAAGAATTGGTCGCCCCCGTGCAGGCCTTGGTAGCCGGTGCCATCAAAGAAGTGGCCCGAAAAAAGAAACTCGATTTTGTCTTTGACAAAGGCTCGTCTGTTAGTGTGGTGTACGCCAACGAGTCCAACGATATTACTCAAGACGTACTCCAACAACTCGGTTACTGAAATCACTACTTTTGACCCCTATGAAAACTGCACTTAAAGTGTTGGCCCTCGTGGCCATGACCGCGGCCCCCGCTTTGGGCCAATCTCTCGTTGGCCACATCAATGTGGACAGCCTTCTTGTTGAAATGCCCGACTACAAAGCCGTCATGACCGCTCTCCAGGCGGAGCAAGGCAAGTTTGAAGCCGAAGCCAAAGAAATGCAAGCCGAATTGGAAAAGGGCGCACAGACCCTTCAAGCCAATGCGGGTACGTGGACGGAATTGCGCCAGCGTCAAGAGCAGCAGCGCCTCCAGGAGATGTACAACAACATCCAAGAGTACATGCAAAGCGCTCAGCAGGAGTTACAATCCAAAGAAATTGAGCTGATCACTCCCGTGTTGGAGAAACTGCAGAATGCCATTGACGCCGTAGCTGCTGAAAAGAATGTGGCCTACGTATTGGACGCTTCTCAAAGCAAGGGCATGGTGATCTACTCCAAAGGGGGTATGAACCTCATGTCTGCCGTCAAGGTAAAACTCGGCATGTGATGAAACTCTCAGACGGCCCCATTGGGCTGTTTGACTCAGGAGTAGGCGGTTTGACGGTGGCGCGTGCTTTGGCGCGGAGGCTTCCCAACGAACGCCTCCTCTACTTTGGAGATACCGCCCACCTGCCCTACGGGGAAAAGTCGCCGGAGGCCATTCGGTCTTATGCGCTGGGCATCTCTCGCCATTTAATAGATCAAGGTGCTAAAGCCATTGTCGTCGCTTGTAATTCCGCGTCTGCAGTGGCTTTAGACGTTTTGAAAGAGGAACTCGATATTCCCGTCTACAACGTGATTGATCCTGTGGTGGAATATTTGCATCGCCATCGCGCCAAGCGCATTGGCATTTGGGGGACGCGTGCCACGGTTGCTTCGGGCATTTATCCCCGAAAACTGGCCGAAGTACTTCCCTCCGCCGATGTGCAGCCCATGGCCACTCCCCTGCTCGTTCCCGTCATTGAAGAAAATCTGCTCAGCGGAGCGGTCACCGATGCCGTAGTCTCCCTTTACCTCAATGACGATCGAATGGAACACGTAGAGCACCTTGTTCTGGCTTGTACCCATTATCCCCTGATTTCTTCCCAAATCGCCAAGCAACTTGAGAAGAAAGTTAGCCTCTTGCGCATTCCCACCATCGTGGCCAA
>DLWR01000124.1 GCA_003444795.1 Cryomorphaceae bacterium | reverse complement strand
GCTTTGCGACGTAAAAACAGCTGCTTCGACGATTTGATTTCGAGCAAGATTTTGAAGCCCTGCGTGCTGCGTGCTCTTGGGCCCGAATCCTTCATTCAGTACATGAAATCCGAAGGAAAGCTCGGCGGCCAAAACAAAGTGCCGCGCCTGACCAACGACCGGAAGATTGCGGACGTCCTCCTCTCTCTACAGGCCTAAGCCCATGTCCGATGGCTGATAGCCATGGTCTTGTTCTGACGGCGCATGTGCCGCCGCGACAGCCAAGCGGTCACAGCGTTCGTTTTCAGGGTGTTCATTGTGCCCCTTAATCCACTGAAATTTCACCTGGTGGGGTTCCATGGCCTTCAGCAGGCGCTTCCAGAGGTCCGGGTTCTTCACTTTTTCCCAGCGCTTTCTCTTCCAGCCTTCGACCCAACGCTTTTCAAAGGCGTCCACCACATACTTGCTGTCCGAAACAACCAGCACCTCACAGCCCGGAACCTTTAATTCCTCCAGGCCGACGATGACGGCAAGCAGCTCCATGCGGTTGTTGGTCGTGTGGTAAAATCCCGCCGACAATTCCTTTTCACGGGAACCACTCCGAAGGATGGCCCCATACCCTCCGGGGCCCGGGTTGCCCTTGGCGGCGCCGTCTGTGTAAAGTTCTACGCGGGGCATTCGCTTGGATTTGGGAGGGGTTTGTTCAACAAGACGGCTTCGAGCACCCGCGGGAAGGCCCAATGTTCTGCCTTGAGAATTCGCGCTTGCAGGTCTTCCGGCTGGTCTTCCGGACGAACAGAAACCGGGCATTGGAAGTAAATGGGGCCTTCGTCGTAGTGTTCGCTGACCTCATGGACTGTTAGTCCCGAGATGGTCTCGCCGGAAGCAATGACCGCACGGTGAATGTGGATGCCATACATGCCGGCGCCGCCATATTTGGGCAGCAGGGCGGGGTGTACATTGAGCATTCGGCCCGAAAAAGCTTCAATCCACGCCAACGGCACGGCTTTTAGGTACCCCGCCAAGGCCACAGCGGTAACGCCCATGTCCTGCCAGGCCGTCAAAAGCTTGGCATCGTCTTCACCGGGGATAAAAACATGGACGGGGACGCCTGCGTCGCGTTGAACAACGCCTGCATTGGGCTTATTCGTCCAAATGCCCACAACCCGTACAAAATTATGCCCCTGGAAATAGTCGACGATCGCCGCCGCATTACTGCCGCTGCCTGAAGCCAGAATTGCCACTAAAATATGGGGTTTGGACGCATTTTGAGCCATGGCTTCAAAGGTAGTTCTTCAGGGCAAAAGAGTGGGCCGTTGACAAATATCTATTGTACCAATTCGCAGATTGGCGTTTCTTTGCACCGATTCAACCAATCTAAACTTATAGGTATGTCAGATATTGCATCCCGCGTAAAGGCCATCATCGTTGACAAGCTCGGCGTTTCTGAGGCTGAGGTAACTGCTGAAGCGTCTTTCCAAAACGATTTGGGCGCAGACTCTTTGGACACTGTAGAATTGATCATGGAATTCGAGAAAGAATTCGACATCCAGATCCCTGACGATCAGGCTGAAAACATTGCTACGGTTGGTCAGGCTGTTTCGTACATCGAAGCATCTAAAGCCTAATCATCCCTCCGGATGGAACTGAAGCGCGTAGTTGTTACTGGTATTGGGGCCCTTACCCCTATTGGTAATACTGCCAACGAATTTTGGGACGGCCTGCTCCAAGGAAAGAGCGGTGCCGGTCCCATCACTCGTTTTGATACGAGCAGCTTCAAGACGCAATTTGCTTGTGAAGTCAAGAACCTCAACGTGGAGGATTACATTGACCGCAAGGAAATGCGTCGCATGGACCGCTGCACGCATCTGGGCCTCATTGCCGCTGACGAAGCTGTCCGAGATTCCGGAATTGAGTCCACCGAAACGTCCAAAGACCGCATTGGGGTCATTTGGGGTTCCGGCATTGGAGGTTTAGATACCTTCTTTGAAGAAGCCACCAACTACGTAGTGACAGGAAACCAGCCACGCTTCAACCCCTTCTTCATTCCCAAAATGATTGCAGACATCTGCGGAGGCTATGTTTCCATGAAATACGGCTATCGCGGACCTAATTACACCACGGTTTCGGCCTGTGCCTCATCCACCAACGCCATCATCGACGCATTGATGTTGCTGCGCTTGGGTAAGGCAGATGTCATCGTTTGTGGTGGTTCGGAAGCTGCGATTGGCCCCGGTGGTATTGGCGGTTTTAACGCCATGCACGCCCTGTCCACGCGCAACGACGATCCTGCGACCGCATCCCGTCCCTTCGACAAAGACCGCGACGGTTTTGTGATGGGCGAAGGTGCTGCCTGCATGGTGCTCGAATCTTATGAGCACGCAATCGCACGCGGCGCCAAAATTTATGCAGAGTTGGCCGGTGGTGGCCTTTCTGCTGATGCACACCACTTGACGGCTCCCCACCCCGAGGGCTTGGGCGCTATGAACGTCATGAAGAATGCCATCGAGGACGCCGGCCTCACTCCCGAAGACATCGACTACGTGAATGTTCATGGCACGTCTACTCCTCTAGGGGATATTGCTGAGACCAAAGCTATTCAAGGTGTATTTGGGGCACATGCCTACAGCTTGAACATCAGTTCGACCAAGTCCATGACGGGCCACATGCTCGGCGCTGCAGGCGCCGTGGAAGCTTTGGCGGCTTGCTTGAGCGTGGTACACGACGCCGTTCCTCCCACGATTAACCACTTCACGGACGATCCTGAGTTGGATAACCAATTGAATTTCACCTTCAATACCCCCCAGAAACGCACTGTTCGCGCTGCGCTTTCCAACACCTTCGGCTTTGGCGGACACAACGCTTCGGTGGTGTTCAAGAAGGTGGACTAAGGTATGCTGAAGGCCCTCCTCTCACTTTTTCGGTCCGTTCCAGCGGAATCAAAAGATCTATTGCGCGCCATTCGCGGGATGACCGGTTTGCGACCCTATGACCCTAACCTCTATTTGGCCGCTTTTCGCCGCAAGGTGGATGACCAAACCCAAAAGAGCGCAAACATGCGTTACGAGCGCTTAGAATACTTGGGAGATGCTGTTTTGGGGGTTCTCATGGCCGAATATCTCTATGAAAAGTACCCCAGTGGCAACGAGGGCTATTTGACGAGCATGCGCTCTAAAGTCGTTTCGCGCAAGGCCTTGAACCGCATCGCCGAGAAGATGGGCATTCCGCGCTGGATGCAGCAATCCTCACGTGGCCGACGGGCGGGAACCACCTCTGTGCCGGGTAACACCCTAGAAGCTTTAGTCGGCGCCGTCTACGTGGACCGCGGATGGAACGACACCAAAATCTTTGTGCACAAGCGTATTTTGGATGCGTATGTCAATTTTAACAAGGTGGAGAAGGAAGTAATTTCCTACAAGAGCATGCTCATTGAATGGGTCCAGCGCCAAAAAAAAACCTTCGATTTTGAAGTCACCGAAGAAAATGGGGCGGAGCACCGCAAGCGCTTCACCATGGTGGTCAAGATCGATGGCGAGGTGAAGGGGGAGGGTTCCGGTCAGTCCAAGAAAGCCGCAGAAGAAGCCGCCTCCCGCGCTGCATGCAAAGCCCTTAACTTAGGTCGACGTGAACCGTCTCGTGCTCGACGTCGTCGATGATGGGCCCCCGCCCACCGGACTAGGCCTCAGCACGCGGCTC
>DLWR01000012.1 GCA_003444795.1 Cryomorphaceae bacterium | reverse complement strand
TTCGGCAAATTCACGCGGTGTTGCCAACAGTGCGCCGCGACGATTGGCCCATTCTGAATCGTTCCGAACCACCAAGCGCTGCAAGTCCCAGCCCTCATCGATGAATTCTTGGACCCCTTTGGGGCCTTCTACGATGAATTGTTCCGCTTGTTCGCGTCCCTTTTTACGGTGTAGCGCAAGAATGGCGCTGCGCTGTGCTTTTGAAAGTCCGGGGATGGGGGTTTGCATGGGGGCAAGTTCGGGCAATTGGGCCTAATTTTGGCAAAACTTCCGACCCATGATTGCTCCATCCGTTCTCTCCGCCGACTTTGCCAACCTCCAACGCGATGTGGAGATGATCAACGCCAGCGAGGCGGCCTGGTTTCACGTGGACATCATGGATGGCGTATTTGTTCCCAATCTCTCCTTTGGACTGCCTGTGGTGGAAGCCATTCATCGCCATGCGAAGAAGCCTTTGGATGTCCACTTGATGATTGTTCAGCCGGAGCGGTACATCCGTGAATTCAAGGCTGCGGGTGCTCATGTCCTGACCGTCCACATAGAAGCCTCGACTCACTTGCACCGCACACTCCAAGCCATTCGTGCAGAAGGCATGCTGGCCGGCGTTGCGCTCAATCCGCATACCCCCGTTTCTGCGGTATCGGAAATTCTTCACGATGCTGACCTGTTTTGCATCATGAGCGTGAACCCTGGATTTGGAGGCCAGTCTTTTATTCCGCAGACCTACGAGAAAGTTCGTCAACTGCGCACCATGCTCGATGAAGCCGGTAGCCAAGCAAAAATTGAAATCGATGGCGGGGTGAATGCGAACAATGCGGCCGACCTCAAGGCCGCCGGCGCCGATGTGCTTGTCGCAGGCAATGCCGTTTTCAAGGCGGCCGACCCCATTGCGATGATTGCTCAGCTGCATGGTGCATAAAGCCCTCTTAGCCGCCATCGGTTTGACCCTGGTGTTGGCCAGCTGTCGACCTGCTCAAAATCTGGAAAGCGAATGGATTCGCGGGGTGACCGTCACCCTGAACAACCGAGTTACCGAGGACGATCGCTACACGGAGGTTTTGCAGGTTAGGCCCAACACCAATGTCTTTGGCAGCTTCCCCTATGTCTGGCTCTACCAACAAGCCAAACCAACCTCCACCTCCGGCTATGCGAATTGGTTGCGACGCATCGGAGAACGTCCGGTGCGCTGGGATAGCTTGCAAGCGCAGAAGGACGTGGAACAGCTCGTCTTGCGCCTAAAACAAGACGGATATTTCTACCCAAAAGTCTCTTACACCCTGGACCAACGAAAGCGCGGGCTGCATTTGACCTATGCGATTGAATCGGGGCTACCAACCCGCATCGAGCAGCTTCGGTACATTAGTATGGGACCCCATATCGATCCCTACATGGATGCCTTGGAGACGTCGTCCTTGCTTCAATCCGACCAGGCCCAAGCGCTGACCATGGAAGGCTTGGATGCCGAACGCCGACGCATCGCCGCCTCCCTCCAAGACCAGGGCTTTTTTACGTTTGGGCCGGAAGCTGTTCACTTCGATGTAGACACCTTGGGACATCCACGCTCGGCCTATGTCACCGTTCGCTTGGACAATTGGATTCGAAGCAGTGAGTACGGAACTGTTGAAGAGCCTCACCGCGTTTGGGTCGTTCGTGAAGCGCGCGGACAGTGGCCCGAAAGCCTAAAACTTCGCCCCACAGGCATTGAACGTCTGCCCTGGATTCCAACCGGCCGCCCTTTCAAAGCCACCGCGGTCGGCACCAGTACGCAGCGCCTTCGCGCCATCCCAGCCATCCAGTCCGGACGTTGGCAATTTGCCATGGTCCAAGATTCCCTGAACGCCACGCTCCAGCTGGTACCGGCTCAACGCGTGGGTCTGACCTGGAAAGGCGAAAGCACGGTGCTCTCCGGCATCTACGGGGTACAGTCCAGCCTAGAGGTTTTTGACCACAACCCCTTTGGCGGATTGGAGCACGTGAATGTGACCCTTTCCGGAGGAGTCGGAGCGCAATGGGCAGATACGTCCGCCCTGTTCAACACCTATTTCTTGGATATTGAAACGGGCATCCAATGGCCGGGAATCTGGGGATGGAAGAACGCACCGGTCAGCGCTTCCAGTACCCGCTTGAGTGCCTCCATCGGACGTCAGTACCGCGTCGAATTTGACCGCCTTGCCCTTCGCAGTGCCCTACAGTACCAGTTTACCACCGCCAAGGGCTACCAATGGGACATCAGCCCCATGGACCTGACCTACATCGACTTGCGCCAAATCGACAGCAGCTTCTACCAAGCCCTCTCCATTAAGTCAGGTTTCCAAGATGTCTTTCTCATCGGGCCCCGCATCCGACTGGTGCAGCCTTTTAAGCGGCATGGACGTTGGGAGCGACGGGCCGAATGGGGCTTTGAGACCTCTGGCATGGGTACGGACCTTGTGGCACGCAGCACCGACCCAAGTGGTCCTGAAATCAGAACCATCGCCGGCGTCCCTTATGCGCATTATATCCGGGCTAAGGCGGATTTCCGCTGGCTTCGACGTGGCAGCCGTAACCGCGATTGGGCCTTCCGCGCCATGGCCGGAGAACTTTACACGTTAAAAAAGACTCCAGGCCTCCCTCCTTTTGAG
>DLWR01000018.1 GCA_003444795.1 Cryomorphaceae bacterium | reverse complement strand
CTGGCCACTTTCCCATTGATGGCATCTTCCTTCGTGATGCGGCCATCCTTGCCCGTTCCTTGAGCCTGAGCTGCTGAAATTCCCTTTTCATCCAGAATTTTCTTGGCAGCAGGGCTCGGCGTACCGGTGGCATAGGTCTGGGTGGTCGCTTTGGCCGCCACAGGCATGGGGGTGGGTGCTGCGGCAGGGTTCGGGGCGTCGCCCGCAGGAGCTTCAGCAGAAGTATCAATTTTGCAGACGACTTGGCCCACGGCTACGGTGGTACCTGGCTCCACTAAAATTTCAATGACCCCACTCATTTCAGCGGGCAATTCCAACGTAGCCTTGTCCGAGTCTACTTCCGCAATGGCTTGGTCCTTTTCAACGTAATCCCCCGTGCTGACCAACCAGCTGGCAATTTCCACTTCTGAGATGGACTCACCGGGAGAAGGAACTTTCATGTCAAGTATCATAGGACAGAGATTTAGCAGTCAAATGTTTTTTGGATGGTCGCGTGTTGAATGTGGTGTGCGGCCTGGTGCGATCCGGACGCAGGCGCAGCAGAGGCAGCAGGAGAAACACGCTGCAATGGCCAATCAGTATGGGTGCGGAGGTAGGACCAGGCCCCCATATTGGCGGGTTCTTCCTGGGCCCAAACCCATTTTACATCGGCAGAATATTTGGCCATTTCCTCCATCACACGTGCCTCCGGCAATGGATAGAGTTGTTCCAGGCGGATCAAGGCCGTCGATGTGTCTTGGCGCTTTTGGCGCTCTTCGAGCAATTCATAGTAGAGCTTGCCCGAACAGAGCACCACTTTTTGGATGTTTTTGGGATCCAAATCGTCCCCCAAAACGGGCTGGAAGGAGCCTTCGGCCAATTCCTCCATGGTGGAAGTTGCCAAGGGGTGGCGCAACAAACTCTTGGGGCTCATGATGACCAAGGGCTTGCGGAATTTTTGGTGCATCTGACGACGCAGTAGATGGAAGTGGTTGGCCGGTGTAGTGGTATTGCACACAAACATATTGTTCTGAGCGCAGAGCTGAAGGAAGCGCTCCAAACGTGCCGAAGAGTGTTCGGCCCCTTGGCCTTCATAGCCGTGAGGGAGCAGCATTACTAGGCCGTTTTGCACCTTCCACTTGTCTTCCGCCGCTGTCAAGAACTGGTCAATGATGATCTGGGCCCCATTGGAGAAGTCGCCAAACTGCGCCTCCCAAATGACCAAGGTCTCAGGGCTCGCCATGGCGTAGCCGTAATCGTAGCCCAATACCGCATACTCGCTCAAGTGCGAATTGTAGATGGCAAACCGGCCTTTCTTATCCGGCACTTGGTCAACGAGGCAGACCTTTTCTTCCGAATCTTCCAACTTGATGATGGCGTGGCGGTGGCTAAACGTTCCACGCTCTACGTCCTCACCCGAAATGCGGACATTGAAGCCGTCTTGAAGTAAGGAACCGTAAGCCATCATTTCCGCCATGCCCCAGTCCAGTGCGTTGCGCTCAAAGGCCATGGCAGCGCGGTCGCCAATGAGGCGTACAATCTTGTTAAAGAACTTCTTGCCTTCTGGAAGCGTGGTGAGGGCTTTGGCTACCCCATCCAAACGCTTGCGTTCGACCTGTGTCTTTGGAAGATGATGCACGTCGCCGTTCTTGGCCGCAGGATAATTCTGCCACTCGTCCAGCATGAAGGGGACGATTACGTTCTTTTCAATTTTTTTGGCCGTATCAAACTGTCCTTCCAGCATGTCCTTGAACTCGTCCTCCATCTGCTTCATCAGCGTCTGGGGTACTTGGCCTTCGGCGAGCAATTTCTGGAAGTAAATCTCCCGAGGGTTAGGATGGCGAGAAATGGCCTTGTAGAGCAATGGCTGTGTAAAGCGGGGCTCGTCGCCCTCGTTGTGGCCGTATTTGCGGTAACACAGTAAGTCAATGAAGACATCGCGGTGGAAGCGCTGGCGGTATTCCATGGCAAAGCGCATGGCATGAACCACCGACTCCACATCGTCGCCATTGACATGTAGAACAGGCGCCAAAACCACTTTGGCCACATCCGTACAGTAGGTGGACGAACGCGCGTCCATGTAGTTGGTGGTGAAGCCTACTTGGTTGTTGATGACCACATGGATGGTGCCACCCGTGCTATAACCGGCCAGGCGCTCCATCTGAAGGGTTTCATAGACCACGCCCTGACCTGCCACCGCGGCGTCGCCGTGGATCAGGATGGGCAACACTTTATTGAAACCGCTGGCGTAATCCGTGTTGCATTTGGCGCGCGCAATACCGACCACCACAGGATCCACCGCCTCAAGGTGCGATGGGTTGGGAGCGATGTTCATTTTCACGGACTTCTGGTTCACCAAGGTCCGTTCCGTGGTGTAGCCCAAGTGGTACTTTACGTCACCGTCAAAGTCGTCCTCCGCGAATTCTTTGCCTTCAAACTCCGAAAAAATCTGCGAAGCTGGCTTCCCAAAAACATTGGTCAGCACATTGAGGCGGCCGCGGTGCGCCATGCCCACAACAACCTCTTGCACGCCTAATTCCGCACCACGCTGGAGCATAAAGTCCAAGCCCGGAATCAAGGCTTCTGCTCCTTCAATGGAGAAGCGCTTTTGACCTACAAACTTGGTGTTCAGAAAGGACTCAAAGGCTTCGGCCTCATTGAGCTTGTGCAGGATGAGGCGCTTTTCTGCCGAACTCAGAACGGGGTAATTGTCGTTGGGGTGGATAAAGGACTGTACCCATTTGATGACTTCCGGTTGACGGACGTACATGTATTCTACACCAATCGAGCGGCAATAAATTGCCTGAAGATGGGCCACAATTTCACGTAGTGAGGTGGGACCGGGAAGGCCAACCTCCACCGCTGCCTGAAATACCGTGTCCAAATCCGCATCACTCAGACGGAAATTTTCCAAATCCAACGTGGGTTGGTAGGCCCGGCGCTGACGCACTGGGTTGGGCTGCGTAAATAGGTGTCCACGGGTGCGGTAGCCATTAATTAAATCGAGGACCGCAAACTCTTTGCGCACTTCATCTGGAACGGCCGTTTCAACTTCCAACAAGTCGCCATATT
>DLWR01000143.1 GCA_003444795.1 Cryomorphaceae bacterium | reverse complement strand
AGCCTGTTGGTCGCCCATAAAATTTCCACGACCGGAAAAACTCGCCTGCACCTCCATTTGATTTCCAAAATCCCCCGGCCCTCTGGACAAATGCTGATCAACTGCGACCACGAATTCGCGGTACGTCCCCGGGCGCACGCGCTGGGAGTAGCTCAAAAATTCAAAGAGCTTGCTTCGCCCCCCTTGGAGATAGCTACTCTTTGCATAGGTACTGCATTGCACGGTTTGTGTTTGCTCGATTTGGAGGCTCCGCTGGGCCATGACTTTTTGAATCACCTCCCAAGCGATATTGGTCCGTTTTCCAAAAACAGGGGCGGCCTCTAAGCGGACCACTTGAGTATCCAGCTGCGCCTGGAGGGCCAAGCTAAAAAGCAGTCCGGCAAGGAGCATAAGTTTTTTCACGAATACAAGCGTTTAAAAGCGTTTACAAACGTTTAATGGCTGTGCACCACCACACAGTCAGCCATGGTTCTGGCATGCGCGCGCAGGGCATCCATGTCGGTGTCTACAGCGCCATACGTCAAGGCGACCCCCATGCGCCGATAGGGACGGGTGGTCGGTTTGCCGAAGAGTTTCACATCAGATTGTTGCATGGCTAGCGCCTCTTCCAAACCGGTGTAGGTAGGCGGGTTTTGGCCGGCATCCGTGGCCAGAATTACCGCTGAAACTCCAGCCTGACGCAGTTCAATTTCGGGAATAGGCAGGCCTAAGAAGGCACGCGCATGCAGTTCAAACTCATTCAAGTTCTGCGTATGGGCCAAGGTGACCATGCCTGTATCATGTGGACGAGGCGACAATTCTGAGAAGACGACTCCCTTGGAGGTGATAAAAAATTCGATGCCCCAAATCCCAGAACCGCCCAAGGCTTCGGTGACTTTGGCAGCCATCGTTTGCGCTTCGAGCAAATCCTTCGGCGAAATGGCACAGGGCTGCCAACTTTCCTGGTAGTCTCCGCGCTCCTGGCGGTGCCCAATGGGCGCGCAGAAGAGGGTAGGCCCGTTTTTTTGGGTGACCGTAAGGAGGGTGATTTCCGTGTGAAAATCTATAAAGCCTTCCACAATGACCTCCATCAAGTCCCCACGACTACCCTCCATCGCATAGGCCCAAGCTTTTGCGACGTCTTCCGCCGTTTTTACCACAGACTGGCCTTTTCCTGATGAGGACATCAAGGGCTTGACGACACAGGGCATCCCAATTTCTGCCACCGCTTCCTCAAATTCTTTCAAAGTGGTGGCATACCGATAGGGCGCGGTTCGCAAGCCAAGTTCTTGAGCCGCAAGATCCCGAATCAGCTTGCGATTCATCGTAAAATTGGCGGCTTTTGCGGACGGAACCACGTGAAAACCTTCCGCCTCGTAATCGTAGAAGCGATCGGTTCGAATGCTCTCCACCTCCGGGACAATTCGGTCCGGGCGGTGCTTCACCACCGCTGCATCGAGTGCCCTTCCGTCTAGCATATTGAAGACCTCGTAGTCATCGGCCACTTGCATCGCAGGAGCGCCCTCGTAGGAATCACATGCAACCACGTAGGCCCCAAGTCGCTTCAGGGCAATGACCAGTTCTTTTCCCAACTCACCGGAGCCGAGCAGCAGTATTTTTTTCATGAGAGGCGCTTTACATTACGAAGATACACACGCCTTTTCCGCACTCAGGCCTTAAACGGGCTGCGGAGCGTGTATTCCGGCAGGCGATGAAAAGACCGAGCGTACACGCGCAGCAACGCACGCACCATAGGCCTTGGACTAAAAAAAACAAAGCTGTTCTCCACCGGCAAAGCACCCATGGTGCTTTTGATTTCTGTGGCTGTTCGGCCCATGTTGAGCAGCGGTTTGCGCTCCTCGATGGCCAACTTGACCAAATCCATCATGCTTCGTTGGTAAAACTGGACCTGTTGCGCATATCCAGGCTCAAAGCCCATGTGCATGGCATGAACGGCTTCCTCGTCGACGATGGCGGTGATAAAGCCTACCCAATGGCCTCCCTTGCGGTAGCCATAGATTCGAAAGGCATCGCCGAGTTGCTCCTTGTACGCCTTGAGCAGCCCATCCAACGAGGCAGGGAGGGTCACCGTTTTATCTCGCAAGGTTTGCTTCAATAAGAAAGAAGCCCAAGCCACCCACGTGTGCACCGGCTCCTCGCTCAAGTCTACTTGCTCGCAGCCTTCGGCCAGTTTGAGGGATTTTTTTGCCCGCGTGCGGTATTTGGTGCTCATCGCGCTCAAATAGTCTTCGAAGGTCTGCCATTCGGACCAAATGGGAAGCACCATAAATGGTTCGGCAGGCACCATGATCGCACCTTTGACTTCTGCTCGGCCCAAAACGTTCGCGACCAGGACCTTATATCCCTTTGGCCATATAGGTACCTGAGAAATGCCTTTGGAAGGATGGAGCTCTGGAAAGAGGAGTCCGGGCATAGCGTTATGTCCCAGCGTGCGAATTTTAACCCCGGACAAGACCACATTCAGCACGCTCAGC
The DNA here is from genome assembly GCA_003444795.1 of Cryomorphaceae bacterium. GTDB lineage: Bacteria > Bacteroidota > Bacteroidia > Flavobacteriales > Schleiferiaceae > TMED14. Next base: position 3,924 of record DLWR01000143.1, on the reverse strand, counting down.
AAGAAACGCGAAACGTATTTGCCTGTTGGCCGATGTAAGGCCAAGTCCGCATGTAAATAGGATTGTCCATTGACGCGCAGCCACCCTTTGGAGCCGGGGAGCGCCAGTTGAACCGCTTCAAATCGAGCAGCAGTAAGTTCGGGGAGGTGCAAGGGGGGCAAGGAATTCGGGGTGTGTTGTTCGGAGGGTAGGCGTTTTCGGCAAAAATGTGCACCTAGAACTACGTAAATCCGGTCTAAATGTTTAAAACGCGTTGTACTGCCTGATAGAAAGAAAGTGGACGATAGATGGTCGCTTTAGCTCAGCAGCATCCACCCTGCCATGAGCGCCATGACTCCGTCTTCTACGATGGTCACAAAACTCATGGGGAGCTGGAAGACATCTCCCAGGCAAGCGCATTGAATTTTACGCTTGCTCAAGTTGCTCTGAATCACAGAACCTGCGCCCAAAGTCATCAGCACAAAGGTGATTCCATTCGTTGCGAAGGGTTGAAAATCTACCAAATAGGCGAGGCCTAGCGCCAATTCGACAAAGGGATAGATGAACCCCCACGTAGGCCACGCCCCCGCAATCCAATCGTACATGCGGTAGGACGACGCAAATCCTTGGACATTCAGCAATTTAAAAAAGCTGAACACCAAAAAGAAGCCTGCCATAAAGTGACGCATCCACTCCATTCCGTCCCATTGACCCCATTGTAGGGACCCAGTGACCAATAGCAACATACCTACGATCATCAAAAGCGGTTTGTAGGTTTCCAAAAATGAGCGCTTTGGGCTGGACGTCTCCTGCTTAGACGGAGCGGCTGGCTGGGGAGCTACCTCGGACAAGGTATAGTGCCCTGCGTTGTTCAATGCCGCTTGTAGCTCGTTTAAGGTCAGCTGGTATTCAAGATGCAGGGTAGCCTGTGGTGCCTCTAGCTGGACGTGCGCCGAGGCGACACCCTCCAGGGATTCCAATGCTTTTTTGGCCCGAGAAACACAACCGCCACATGTCATGCCAGAAATGATATATTCGCGATTCTCCATGGCACAAAGATCGCACCTTCTGCGGATGCTCGTCGTAACCTGCATCACCATTTTCCCACTCACTAGCTGGGGATACAAAAACATGCCCTCATTGGACCCCGATACCCTGAGTTGGAGCGCCGTGGTTGCGCAGTACCAAGGCCGTTTGGGCGAACGGTACCAGGGCGGGGGCAAGAAGCCCGGGGGCTTCGACTGTTCGGGCTTGCTCTATTGGATCTATGACCAATTGGACCAAACGCTACCCGCCAGCAGCCACGGCTATGCCGGCGAAGGTCAGAACATTGAACGAGACAGCATTCAGGTAGGCGATTTTCTCCTCTTCTCAGGGCGCAGCGCCTCCGAAATTGGCCACGTGGGTTTGTGCGTTGGCAGAGACAGTACGAGCATTCTCATGCTCCATAGTGCCACCCACAGTGGCGTTCTGATCGAGAACTGGGTGGGCCAAGCCTACTACGAGCGTCGGTACATTGGGGCACGAAGATTGTTCTATTACCGTCCATGAAAACCTTTTCCATTTCCTGCCTTTGCATGGCGTTCTTATCGGGATGCGCCCCACGTTTGAGTAGTGGTCCCAAATGCCTCCCCGACGCCTTGACCGCTTTCCAGACGTGGTGCTGCGCCAGCGGGGCACACCTCGACAAATACAGCTTTCAGGGCCAGCCCGTTTACCTCTTTGAACCCGGAACCTGCGGCGCAGATATGCCGACCTACGTTTTGGACCAGCACTGCGACACCCTTGGATTTTTGGGCGGCTTTGCCGGTTTTACGCAGATACAAGGGATAGATTTCGCCTCCAATGCAAGCTTCCAAGGAAGCATTTGGAAGAATTAGAGGTGGAAGGGCGGAAGGGTTTAAGAGTTGAAGAGATGTGTTTTAAACGTTTAATCTCTTTTACTCATTCTTTTTTTTGGGGGAGCTTCGCTGCGCACCGCAACTTTCCGAAAGCGCCAACCCTTTCACCCATAAACCCTTTTACCCTTTAGCCCTTACCCCCATTGCTGCCCTACCTTTGACGTATGATTTTTGGTTTGATACGTGAGGGCAAGACGCCACCCGATAAACGCGCAGTTTTAAATCCCGACCAGTGTGCCACGCTGATCGCACAAGGCCATTCTGTCTATGTGGAGCCTAGCACAATTCGGTGCTATCCTGACGGAGACTACGCAGCCGTGGGCTGTACACTAACCTCAAACCTCGAAAGCTGCGATGTCTTACTGGGCGTCAAAGAAGTACCCGTTGACCAACTCCATCCGGGAGCGACGCATTTCTTCTTTTCGCACACCTACAAGGAGCAGCCCTACAACCGCGGCTTGCTCAAGGCCTGCCTTCAAAAAAACGTTCGCCTAATCGACTGGGAACTCCTCAAAAAAGAAGGCCAACGCCTCATTGGATTTGGATTTTATGCCGGTCTAGTGGGCGCATACGAGGCACTGCGCGGTTTTGCGCTCCAAGAAGGCCAGCCTGAACTTACGCCTGCCGCCTCTTTGGGTTGGGTGAATGCTCTCAAATCTACCCTACTTGCCCATCCCAAAGGCCCATGGAGAATCGTACTTACGGGTAAGGGCCGTGTGGCCCACGGGGCACAGGAAATGCTTTTGGCAGGTGGATTTCAACAGGTAGAGCCCGAGGAATTCCTCACCCTGCAGAACGCACATAAACCCACGTTTACCGTTCTCGACTGCGAACACTATGTAGCACGCAAGGACGGCCAAGTCTTTGACATAAAAGACTTCTACGCCCATCCGGAAGCCTACCAATCGAGTTTCTTCCCCTATGCCTGTGCAGCTGATCTCTACCTGCCTTGCCATTATTGGGCCGAAAACAGTCCCGTTTTCTTCACCCCCACGGAAGCCCAAGACCCTGCCTTTTCCCTCAAATTCATCGGGGACATCAGCTGCGACATCGCGGGCCCTATCCCATCGACGGTTCGACCCAGCACCATGGCCGAACCCTTCTACGCGTGGGATGCTACAACGGGTACCGAAGTGGCCCTTGGAACTCCCGGAAGTATCGGGGTTCTCGCGGTAGACAATCTGCCTAGCGCTGTTCCCGGCGATGCTACGACGGGTTTTGGCGAACAGTTCCTGGCAGGAATCCTCCCCGCCCTCCTCAACGGCGACCAGGAGGGCATTCTAGACCGAGCCACAGAAACATGGAAGGGCGCTCTGCACGGACGTTTTACCGCTCTTTCTAGCTATGTGCATGCGTTGGACTTCCCATCCTGGAATCAAGCCCAATGGGAAGAGGCCTTAGACCGCGGACTAGCAGATGCACAGGATAGGCTGGAGCGATTGGCTTCGTTAGAAGATGCGCCGAACTTTGAAAACACCTTGGTCGCACTCGAAGAGTTAACGGATGCCCTAGACGGCATCACCGAACGCCTGTTCAACTACAATTCCGCCTGTACCACCCCGGAAATCCAGGCATTGACCAAGGCCTTTTCGCCCAAATTGGCGGCCCTGAGCAACGACATTCGCATGAACCCCGCACTCTTTGAGCGGATTAAGGCGGTGCACGATGCGGCTCCCAAATTGGACGATGCCTCGCGTATGTTGCTGGAAAAAACCTACAAAGGATTTGTCCGGAACGGAGCTCTGCTATCCACAGAATCTCAGGCCCGTTTGCGGGCCATCGATGAACGCTTGGGACAAGCTACTTTGGAGTTTTCCGAACATGTCTTGAACGACACCGAAGCCTGGCAGCACCCAGCACGCGAGGCAGACCTCTCCTCCTTGCCGGAGGCGGTGGCACACATGGCCCGCGAAGCCGGCAAAGCCCGAGGTTTGGACCATGCTGTTTTCACCTTGGATGCCCCCCTGTATTTGGGGGTCATGACGTATTCACCTTCGCGGGAACTCCGCGAAACCCTTTGGAGAGCCTATGCCCAGCGGGGTGC
>DLWR01000141.1 GCA_003444795.1 Cryomorphaceae bacterium | reverse complement strand
GTGATCGCCATGATCAATCGCTGTCGTGCGCTGACTGGTGGCATCGGAGCCGGCTTCTGGCTCGCTCAAACAGAATGCACCAATGATTTCACCGGTGGCCAAACGCGTCAGGTATTTTTGCTTTTGCTCCTCACTTCCAAACTCCTCCAAACCCCAACATACCAGAGAGTTATTCACACTCATGACCACGGAGGCCGAGGCGTCAATTTTGGAAATTTCCTCCATGGCCAAGACATAGGATATGGTATCCATGCCCCCACCATTGTACACTGGGTTCGTCATCATTCCGAGGAAGCCCAATTCACCCATTTTTTTCACGCCATCAGTGGGAAATTTTTGCTCGTTATCGCGATCAATAACGCCGGGAAGAAGTTCCGTGCGCGCAAAGTCACGCGCCGCTTCGCGGATCATGAGGTGCTCTTCACTTAAATCAAAATGCATATTCAAGGGTGGATTTCTGAGTCTTGCGCAAATTTAAAGCGAGAAGGCCCCACCTTTGATAGTGCAAAACGCTTATTATCGCTTCCACAATGCCCGAATCTGAAGTATCCTCTGACATGCGTTTCTCCGGATTGGGTCCTTTCACCCTCGTTGGAACCATGTCAGGAACCTCCCTGGATGGCTTGGATTTGGCCAAGGTGCGTTTTTGGAAAGATGGCCCGGAAGGGCTTTGGAAGAAGGAGGTAATGGACGCTCGCTTCATCCCCTATGAAGGCACGCGTTGGGCCAAGGATCTGCCAGCCGCCTACACAGTATCCTCCGAACATCGTGAACGCATCTCTGAGGCATACAGTGTATGGTTGAACGAGCAACTCAAAAATTTTATCGCAGGAACCTCGGTGCATGCCATCGCTAGCCATGGACATACAGTCGCCCATGAACCCACCAAAGGGATCACGCTCCAAATTGGCAATACCCCGAGCCTTGCCAAAGGCCTGGGGGTCCCGGTGATCTGCGACTTTCGCGTAGCCGATGTTGCCCGCGGCGGCCAAGGCGCGCCGCTCGTTCCCGTGGCAGACGCCATGCTTTATGGCAACTACCTTGTATGCCTCAATCTAGGAGGCTTTTCAAATGCGAGCTGGGACCAGGCAGGTCAGCGCCGAGCGGGTGACTTGGGGCCGGCCAATTTTATTTTGAACCCCTACGCGCAGGCGCTGGGGCATGCCTACGATCCAGCTGGGGAGCTCGCGCGCAGCGGCCAGGCGGACACACCCACCTTGAAGGCTTTGCAAGCTCGATCCTTTTACCAGCAGCCCTTCCCCAAAAGTCTCGCGAGAGAGTGGGTCGAGGATCAAGTTGAGGCCCTTTTAAAGCCCTTGGACCCCCTTACGGCCTTGGCAACTGCCACAGAGCATTGCGCTTGGGCGGTCGCTCATGGATTGAAACAGGCGCCTCCTGGGGAGGTTTTGGTGACGGGAGGCGGCGCAAGGAATATCTACCTCATGGAGCGAATTGCCGCGTTATCGGGGCGGACCTTACACATTCCTGAGGATATAGAGTTGGATTTCAAAGAGGCCATATGCTTCGCCTTCCTGGGCCTGTTGCGGTTACGGGGTGAAAAAAATGTCTGGGCATCTGTGACTGGAGGGCCAATCGATGGATGCGATGGCACGGTATTCGAATATTCAACCTAAGTCACACAAAGACTCAGACGAAGTCCCCTATTTTTACCATTCAGAACACGAATTTGCACCTATGTACTTATTGATGATTGCCGTTTTTATCCTCGGATATGCGGCTATAGCGTTTGAACACAATTTGAAAATCGACAAAGCGGCAGCAGCTTTGGTCACGGGGGTACTTTGCTGGACCATATACCTCTTTGGAGGCGCAGAATTGTATGAAGCAGAGCACGCATTGCTCGAACACCTCTCGGAAATTTCTGGTATCCTATTCTTCCTGCTCGGTGCTATGACCATTGTCGAGGTGGTCGATGCGCATGAAGGTTTTGCCGTTATCACGGACCGAATTAAAACCAAAAACGTCCGCAGCCTTCTTTGGACTATAGCGATACTCACCTTCTTCTTTTCCGCCATTCTGGACAATTTAACGACGTCTATTGTCATGATTTCCTTGCTCCGAAAGCTCGTTAAAGACCAAAACACCCGGTGGCTTTTTGCCGGCGTAGTGGTGATTTCTGCCAATGCTGGTGGCGCTTTTTCACCCATTGGAGACGTGACTACTACCATGCTTTGGATTGGCGGCCAAGTCACCACGATGAACATCATAGCATACATCTTCCTACCCTCGGTCGTGTGCATGTTGGTCCCATTGATGTACCTCTCCTTAACGATGAAAGGCGATGTGGAACGCCCCGTGCAGAATACAGACCGCGGACATGCGGCACGCATTAGCAAAGGCGAACAAGTGACGGTGCTTATCGCCGGTGTTGCGGGCCTTCTCTTTGTTCCCATCTTCAAAACCTTGACGCACCTCCCTCCATTCATGGGAATGATGCTTAGCCTTGGGGTCATATGGCTTCTGACCGATATCATGCACCGCCAAAAAGCGGATTCCATCCGTCGGAGCATTGGCGTTTTGGGGGTTTTGCGCAAAGTGGATACCCCTTCTGTCCTCTTCTTCTTGGGCATCCTCTTGGCGGTGGCAAGCCTTCAAACAGGGGGTCAATTGAAAGATCTTGCCCTAGGGCTTGACCACAGCATCGGCACGGATACCCAAGGCGGAATATACCTCGTGGGCTCCATCATTGGGGTGCTATCAGCGATCGTGGACAATGTGCCCTTGGTGGCCGCTTCGATGGGCATGTACCCCATCGCAGACATTGGCTACTTTGCCCAAGACGATCTATTCTGGAAGTTTTTAGCATTCTGTGCCGGCACGGGCGGATCCCTCCTCATCATTGGCTCTGCAGCTGGCGTTGCGGTGATGGGCCTCGAGCACATCCCCTTCGGCTGGTATGTGAAAAAGATTAGTTTTTTAGCTCTTCTTGGCTACGTGGCAGGCATTGGAGCCTACATATTGCAGCGCTACATCATCTTCGGATCGGCCTTTTAAAGCACTTAGAGTTAGCGTACTTTTATCCGAGGCCAAGCGGTGTTGGGAAATTCCTTGCGCACATTCGGCACCAAATTTGTTTTACCCACCTTAGACGCATTAGAATCTTGCACTTATGACCTTCCTTCAAATTGAACTACCCGGGGAAACAGCGGCGGCTGTTCCTGCTCAAGCGGTCGAAGCCACCAGCCAAAAAACGATGAGCATTTTGGACCTCATGGTTTCTGGCGGTTTGGGCGGCCAAATCATCATGGGACTTATGGTCTTGCTGTCTGTTGCCATGGTTTACATCTTCGTCAACCGCATGTCTGCCATCAAGCGCGCCAACAAGATTGACCCTCAATTCATGAAGGACATAAAGGACCATGTGGCTTCAGGCAATGTCCAGTCGGCTATCAATTTGTGCGAGCGTTCAGATAGTCCTGTGGCGCGTATGATTCTGAAAGGGCTGACCCGAATTGGCAAGCCGCTTCAAGACATTTCTGCCTCCATTGAAAACCAGGGCAAGCTGGAAATTCAGCGCCTCGAACGCAACCTTCCCTACTTGGCAACCATCGCGGGCGGTGCCCCGATGCTTGGACTCCTTGGAACGGTTATCGGTATGATTTTGGCCTTTAAAGAAATGGCAAATGCAGGAGGTGGCGTTCAAATCGAAATGCTGGCAGAAGGTATTTACGTGGCCATGACCACCACCGCGGCAGGTCTCGTCGTCGGCATCTTCGCGTATTTCGGGTACAACTTCCTCGTAACACGCGTCGAATCGGTGATTTACAAGATGGAAACATCGAGCACCGAGTTCTTGGATCTCTTGGACGAACCCGTTTGATTCCAGGCGCATGAACCTCAAGAACCGCAGTAAAGTTTCAGCCGAATTCAACATGTCCTCCATGACGGACATGGTCTTTCTTCTGCTGATCTTCTTCATGCTCACCTCTACCTTGGTGACCACCAGCGCTTTGGATGTCATCCTGCCCAAAAGCAAAGCTCAAACCGTAAAGAAATCAACGGTTACAGTCACCATCAATCCCGACCTACAAGTTTCGGTCAACAGCGACATTGTCGATAAAACGGTTTTGGAATCCGCCATTTTGGAAGCGGCTGCAAGTGATCCAGAAGCAGTCATCATCCTGCGCGCAGACGAATCTGTTCCCACCGGTGAAACCGTCCGAATTATGGACATCGCCTACCGCAACCGCATCAAAATGGTGCTCGCCACCGATCCCTCCTAACCATGTCCAAGCAAGACGAACTGGATAAAAAAGACACGCGCCGCGGCTGGGCTACGACCCTGTCCGTTCATGCGGTGTTGCTGATCGTCTTTGCTTTGTTTGGTTTGACGTATCAGGACCCTCCGCCCGAGATGGGCATTCCCGTCAACTTTGGCTATGAAGAGGATGGCGCCGGCGAGACATCCGCCGCGCCCAGCGAAGCTGCGAGCACGCCCAGTGCGAGCAATCCAGAAGTCACAGAAGCTGCGGTGACGCAAGATCTTGTGGACGCTGCGGCCATACCGGAGAAACCCAAGGACAAGCCCAAACAAACCACCACGCCTAGCACCACGGAGACCCAAAAGCCACAAGAACCCGAGAAACCCAAAGTATCTTATGCCCTCAGTGATCGCTTGAAGGGTGGCTTTACGAGTACGGCCAATCCCGGTACGGGAAGCGGCCAAGGCAATACCGCCGGTTCCGGCGACCAAGGGAAACCCACGGGGGACCTTCAAGGGAACGGTCTGGGCAATGGCGGTACAGGCAATAGCGGGGACTATCAATTGGGTAGCCGAAAAGCTTTGGTCCGTCCCA
>DLWR01000114.1 GCA_003444795.1 Cryomorphaceae bacterium | reverse complement strand
CAGTGCCGGGGGCTTTTTTTTGCGCGCTACTTTTGGAACTATGCAAGTAGGGGATGAGGTTACGTTCTTAGATGAAGCGGGGGAGGGAACCGTGGTTCAGATTTCAGGCCATGAAATCCATGTTCTTAAAGGGGAATTTACACAAGTGTATGATCGCGCTGAGCTCATTGTAAGAGATCAGCAAACCCAAGTGCTTATGTTCTCTGCACCGGCTAAGGTGAAGGATCTGACTGTTCAACCTTCGACGGCGGCGGTTCTGCCTTCCGAGCAGCCGGCCAAAGGAGATTTGCTTATGTTAGATTTGCATTTGCATGAACTCCCGTCTCTGCACGCCGGGGCAACTTCGCATGAAAAACTCCTCCATCAATTGGGGCATGCACGCTCTTTTCTTGTGAAAGCGCGCCAAAATCGCCAACGCCGCGTGGTCCTCATCCATGGAAATGGCACCGGTCGACTGCGCCATGAGCTTGAGCAAATGCTCCGCAAAGACGGGGGTTACCGCTACTATGACGCCTCTTATCAACTCTTCGGTCAGGGTGCTTTAGAGGTAGAAATTTTGCACCGCTAGAATTCACCTACCTTTGTGGTGACGTACGGTCGGCCTTGTCGCCTTGATTTATCAGGGAGGAAAGTCCGGACAACATAGAGCACCACGCTTCCTAACGGGAAGGCAGGAGGCCCCAGGTGGGCCGCTTGACAGACAGTGCCGCAGAGAGGGAAACCGCCACAGTGCATCGATCGAGTCCTGTGGTAAGGGTGAAAAGGTGGGGTAAGAGCCCACCAGCAGTTGAGGTGACTCAGCTGGCTTGGTAAACCTCGTGGGTTGAAATGCCACGTAAACCGATGCTTGAAGGCTGCTCGCCTGAGTCGGAGGGTAGGCAGATAGAGCGAGTAGGTGACTGCTCGCCCAGATCAATGACAAGGACATGCCCTGGCATGTACAGAATCCGGCTTATATGACCGTACGTTTTTTTCCCTTTTGCTTGTGAAAGCCTGCCTACCTTTGCCCCTTCATTAAACCCCCTATGACTTTATTTTCCTCTCTTGGCCTCAGCCAACCCATCCTGGATGCGATTGCCGCTTTAGGTTTTACAGAAGCAACCCCCATTCAGGCCGAAACCATTCCAGCACTATTGGCCGAGGAAGGACAGCGCGATTTGCTTGCGTTGGCACAAACAGGTACGGGTAAGACTGCCGCCTTTGGCCTGCCTCTACTACAATTGTTAGATGGTCAGCGAGGTGCTGCCCCCAAAAAACCCTTGGCATTGATCCTTTCGCCAACCCGTGAACTCTGCGTGCAAATTGCAGGGGAATTGGAGAAATATGCCGCAAATATGCCGCATATCAAGATGTTGGCCGTATATGGCGGATCAAATATTCGCACGCAACAAACGGCCATGCGCAAGGGTGTTGATATACTAGTGGCGACTCCAGGACGCTTGATGGATTTGGCCCGCCGCGGCGATGTACATTTTGATGCTTTGCAAACCCTTGTGCTTGACGAATCTGACGAGATGCTCAACATGGGTTTCTTGGATGACGTCAAAGAGGTACTTGAGCAAGCGCCGGATGAAATGTTTACGTGGCTCTTCAGCGCCACCTTGCCCAAACCCATTGAGGCTATCACCAAGGATTTCATGGAAGATCCCATCCGGGTTCAAATTGGACAGCGCAACATGGCGTCTACCCAGGTAGATCACTTTGCATTTATGACTACCCGTGACAACCGCTATGTCGGTTTGCGCCGCTTGATTGACAGTGCGCCCGGGATGTATGCGATGATCTTCTGTACCACCAAGGTGGAAACGCAAGAGACCGCAGAAGCACTCATAGGCGATGGCTACACGGCGGCAGCGCTTCATGGCGACCTCTCACAGCAACAGCGCGACCTCGTTATGCATGCTTTCCGTACCCGTCAAGTTCGCTTGCTCGTTTGTACGGATGTGGCTGCGCGTGGTATTGATGTGAAGGAAATCACGCACGTGATTCACCACCGATTGCCCAATGATCTGGAGAGCTATAACCACCGCTCGGGCCGTACGGGCCGTGCTGGAAAAACGGGCCTTTCATGGGCCTTGGTCACCAATACCGAGGCGCGCAAACTTCCTCAATTGGAGCGCGAAATCAAACGTGAAATTCAACGCGCACAATTCCCTTCACGCAATGATGTAGTGAAGGGACAGCTGTTGCACTTTGCTGAAAAAGTCGCCTCCCAAACGGAAGGCATGGAACTGGTAGAAGAGCATGTGGCATCCTTGATGCCCTTGTTTGAAGGATTGCCTGCGAAGGAATTGGTCAGTAAGTTTTTGGCTGCTGAATTTGACCTCTTGTTCCGTCACTATGCGGAACATGTGGATCTGGACCTTAACCGCCAAGAGCGCAAAGGCAAGAAGGACCGCTCTGATCGATTCAACGATGAAGGTGGCGGTCGCCATGGCGGTCGCTCGGATGAGCAACGCTTTTGGATCAACTTGGGCTCAAAGCATGGCTTCTCGTGGCCCTTGCTCAAGGATTTTGTTCGTGAAGTGGGTCGTTTAGGTGACTACGACGTACAAGGTGTAAATGTTGGCCATGCCCATGGCTACTTCACGATTCCGATCTCAAAAGCGGACGAAGTTCGAATGGCG
>DLWR01000116.1 GCA_003444795.1 Cryomorphaceae bacterium | reverse complement strand
TAACCGCGGCCCTTGTCCAGGGTGGCTTCAATCACCGTTCCTTTCGCCAAGCGCGTAGGATCCGCCTTGAGGTCAAGCATTTCTGCTTCGAGCAATACTTTTTCGAGGAGCTTGTCCACGTTGAGTCCGGTTTTCGCGGAAATCTCTTGGGACTGAATCTTTCCGCCCCAGTCTTCGACGAGGAGGTTCATTTGGCTCAATTGCTCCTTGATGCGCTCGGGGTTCGCGCTGGGGCGATCCACCTTGTTGATCGCAAATACAATCGGAACGCCCGCCGCTTGAGCGTGGCTGATAGCTTCTTTCGTCTGTGGCATGACCGAATCATCCGCCGCAATCACAATGATAACAATGTCCGTTACTTGAGCACCGCGGGCACGCATGGCCGTGAAGGCTTCGTGGCCTGGGGTATCCAAGAAGGCAATGGTCTGACCCGTGGGAAGTTGAACGCTGTACGCACCTATGTGCTGCGTGATTCCACCCGCCTCGCCAGCGATCACATTCGCGCTACGAATAAAATCGAGCAACGACGTTTTACCGTGGTCTACGTGGCCCATTACCGTAACAATGGGGGAACGTGGAAGCAAGTTTTCCTCCTTGTCCTCTTCATTGAAGACCTCCTGAACTTCTTCGTCCACAAACTCTACCTCATAGCCAAATTCATCGGCCACAATGGTCAAGGTTTCTTTGTCCAAACGCTGGTTCATCGAAGCCATGATGCCCAAAGACATACAGGTCGAAATCACCTCCGTGGGAGATACGCTCATCATGTTGGCCACCTCCAAAAGGGTGACAAACTCGGTGAGCTTGAGGGTCTTTTCGCCCTCCATGCGTTCGAGTTCTTCCATCTCGCGACGCTCGGTGCGCTCGGCACGCTTGTCACGACGAATTTTAGAACCCTTTGATTTCCGTGAGCCGCCCAATTTCTCGAGCGTCTCTTTGATTTTGCGTTCGATATCCTCCTTAGACACCTCTTTGGGTGCGGGGGCAGGTGCGCCGCGGCGACTTCCCAATCCAGGGCGGTTGTTGTCCCGGCGACCAGGTCCACCCACGGTAGCTGCGCCTGTCGTCGTACGACCGCCGCCGGCGGCTGGCTTCTGAAGGCCTTCCGTCTTAATGCGCTTGCGCTTTCCGGCCTCGCCCTCAGGCATCGGCTTCTTAGCGAATTGCGTCAAATCAATTTTTTGACCCGTCAGCTTTGGGCCGTCCAGTTTTTGGTACTGGGTGGTATGGGTAGCATCCTCTTTTTCCCGATCCTCGGTAACAGGGGCTGCAGGTGCGACGGGTGCAGCAGGCGCTGCATTGGGAGCTTCTTTGGTGGCCGCTTCTGCCTTAGACGCCTCCGATACAGGGGCGGGAGCGGGAGCCACAGGGGCTTCAGCTACAGCCGGAGCGGGGGGAGCCGCGGGCTCTTCTTTCTTCGCAGCGGGCTTTGGACTCAGGTCAATTTTACCTGCAATCTTAGGGCTGTCGAGTATTGCCGTTCTTCGGATGACTTCAGGCTTGGCTATTTCAGCCGCTACCTCGCGTTCCGCTTGGATGGCCTCCTTCTCTTCTCGCTTCTGCTGAATTAAAGTTTCGGCCTTGTCCTTGCTGGATTTGTCCGAGGCAAAATTCTGCAGCAAGAGATCGTACTGTGCCTGATCAATTTTGGCATTACGATTCTTTTCAACCTCGTGGCCCTTGGACTTCAAATAGTCCACGGCGGTATCGAGGCCGATGTTTAACTCGCTAAGAACCTTGCTAATTCGGTAACTACTCATACAGTCAAATTTCGCTGCTAGGCATTAAAGTTATTGATCTTCAAACTCTTTCATCAAAACGGCACGGACTTCCTCGATGGTTTCCACCTCCAAGTCAGCGCGGCGCGCAACGTCTTCAATCTCCGCGTTCAAGATGCTCTTCGCGGTGTCGTAGCCACTCTTGCGCAGCTGCTCGATCACCCACTCTTCGATCTCGTCGGTGAATTCCAAGAGTTCGACGTCTTCTTCATGAACCACGTCCTCGCGGTACACATCAATTTCATAGTTCGTCAAGCGGCTAGCCAAACGAATGTTGTTTCCTCCGCGACCAATCGCCAAGCTCACCTGGTCGGCGGGCAAGTAGACGTCTACGTGGCGCTTCTCTTCGTCCATGCTCATCGTGCTGATTTTAGCAGGGGAAAGAGCACGTTGAATGAAGAGCTGCTGGTTGGTCGTGTAGTTGATCACGTCGATGTTCTCGCTGCGTAGTTCTCGAACGATACCATGAATACGTGAACCCTTCATACCGACACATGCGCCCACAGGATCGATGCGGTCGTCGTAGCTCTCTACAGCCACTTTTGCCTTTTCGCCGGGGATACGAACCACACCTTTTACGGTGATGATGCCGTCGAATACTTCGGGGATTTCGCTTTCAAACAACTTCGCCAAGAAGAGGTCCGCGGTGCGGCTCAACAAGATAAACGGCTTGGTGCCACGAATCTCCACACTCTTCACAACGGCGCGAACCGTATCGCCTTTGCGGAAGAAATCCTTCTCAGGAATCATCTCGTCACGGCGAAGGATGAGTTCATTTTGCTGGTCGTCGTAGATGATCAATTCGCGGTTGCGCACGTGGTGCACCTCCCCAGAGATGATCTCCCCTTCCATTCCCTTGTAGCGCTTGAACAATTCATTGCTGTCGTGCTCCTGCACTTTTTGCACCAAGGTTTGGCGGAAGGCCAAGATGAAACGACGGCCCAAATCCGACATTTTTATCTCCTCAGAAACTTCCTCACCGACTTCAAAGTCAGGCTCGATTTTCAAGGCAGCCGAAAGCGAGATTTCCTCGTTTTCGTTTTCAACAGCACCGTCTTCAACGATGGTGCGGTTGCGCCAGATTTCCAAGTCGCCCTTGTCTGGGTTGACGATGACGTCAAAGTTCTCGTCCGTGCCAAACTTCTTGCGAAGCTGGACGCGGAAGGCCTCCTCGATGAAGGACATCAGGGTTACGCGGTCGATGTTCTTTTCGTCTTTGAACTCGCCGAAGGATTCGATGACGGCTAGGTTTTCCATGGTTGGGCAACACACAAACTTGAACTCCACT
>DLWR01000160.1:7119-8553 GCA_003444795.1 Cryomorphaceae bacterium | reverse complement strand
CAGCAAGAAGATCGGTTTTGAAGGTGGCCAGATGCCCCTTCAGCGTCGTGTACCCAAGTTCGGTTTCAAAAACCCGAACCGTGTGGAATTCCGCGCGATCAACTTGGACGTTCTCCAACTTTTGGCGGACGAAAAGCAGGTTAAAGAAATCAATTTGGAGACGCTCATGCAAAATGGCTTGGCCGGTAAGCATGATCTGGTAAAAGTTTTGGGTCGTGGCACCCTGACGGCTTCCTTGAAAGTGTCTGCACACAAATTCAGCGCCTCTGCTACGGCCGCAATCGAAGCAGCGGGTGGTTCTGTTGAAACTCTGTAAGCATAGACCATGAATCGTTTTATCCAAACTCTTAAAAACATCTGGGCGATTACCGAGCTGCGCGAGAAACTTCTCGTTACGGCTGGGTTGCTCTTGGTGTACCGTTTGGGTTCGAATGTGGTCCTTCCTGGTATCGATCCTAGCTCACTTGGTCAGCTCCAGAACCAAGCCTCTGAAGGTTTGGTTGGTTTGATCAACGCCTTCTCAGGCGGTGCATTTGCCAACGCATCTGTCTTGGCATTGGGTATCATGCCGTACATCTCCGCGTCAATCGTCATTCAGTTGGCAGGTTTGGCCGTTCCTAGCATCCAAAAGATGCAGAAGGAAGGAGAGTCAGGACGTCGCAAATTGAACCAAATCACGCGCTACCTCACTATCTTGATTGTGGCAGCACAGGCTCCAGGATACATCACCAACTTGCTCATGCAAGGGGTAACCGTAACCTTGCCTATGGGAACCTTCTGGTTCGCTGCTTGGACGGTAATCATCGCTGGAACCATTTTCGCGATGTGGCTCGGTGAGCGCATCACGGAGAAAGGCATCGGCAACGGTATCTCCCTCTTGATTATGATTGGTATTGTGGCCACCTTGCCTCAAGCCTTCTTCCAAGAGCTTGTCACTCAGCTGAGCCCCGCTGGAGGTGGCTGGATTAAGTTCCTATTGGAAATAGTTGCTATTTACATAGTCTTCTTGTTCGCGATTGCGATCACGCAGGCCGTGCGTCAAATCCCCTTGGAATACGCCAAGCGTGTCGCTGGAGGAAGCAGCAAGACCATCGGTCGCAGCTACTTGCCCATCCGCGTGAACGCCTCCGGTGTAATGCCGATCATCTTCGCTCAAGCATTGATGTTCATTCCTTTGACCGTTGTTCAGTACACGGGCCTTCAGGGCGCGGGTGCTACGTGGATGGTGGACGTGTTTGGAAACATCCAAGGCTTCTGGTACAACTTTGTATTTGCTGTATTGATTTTGGTCTTCACGTACTTCTACACGGCCATTCAAATCAATACGACCCAAATCGCCGATGACCTCAAGCGCAACGGCGGCTTCATCCCTGGTATCAAACCTGGTGAGGCAACGGGCAGCTACATTGATGATGTTTTGGCGAAGATTACGCT
>DLWR01000160.1:0-6753 GCA_003444795.1 Cryomorphaceae bacterium | reverse complement strand
TGGGCCCAGTTCTACGGCGGAACATCCCTGCTCATTATCGTGGGTGTTGTCTTAGACACCTTGATGCAGGTAGAAAGCTATTTGTTGAACAGCCACTACGACGGTCTCATGGACGGCGGTCGTTTGTCTGGCCGAACTAATGCCTTCTAACATGGCCAAACAAGGAGGAATTACCCAAGACGGTACCATCACCGAAAACCTTTCAAACGCAATGTTTCGCGTTGAATTGGAAAACGGTCACGTGGTTATCGCTCACATCTCAGGCAAGATGCGTATGCACTACATCAAGCTCCTTCCTGGCGATCGTGTGAAATTGGAATTGAGCCCTTATGATTTGTCCAAGGCACGCATTACCTACCGTTATTAAAAGATTTGTTTAGAAACACACCATGAAAGTTCGAGCATCACTTAAAAAGCGTAGCGCTGATTGCAAGATTGTCCGTCGTAAGGGCCGCTTGTACATCATCAACAAGAAGAATCCCAAGTTGAAGCAACGACAAGGTTAAACCCATTTAGAAAGAAGAAATGGCGAGAATAGCTGGCATAGACCTCCCGAAAAACAAGCGTGGAGAAATTGGTCTGACCTATATCTACGGAATTGGTCGTTCCCGTTCGCGTGAAATCCTCACAGCGGCTGGGGTTGATTTTAACATCAAAGTCCAAGACTGGACCGATGATCAACTGCAGGACATCCGTAACTGGATCACCGACAATGTAAAAGTGGAAGGTGAACTCCGTTCCGAAACACAAATGAACATCAAGCGATTGATGGACATTGGATGCCAACGCGGTATCCGTCACCGTCTGGGTCTGCCCCTTCGTGGTCAGCGCACCAAGAACAACTCGCGTACTCGGAAGGGTAAGCGTAAGACGGTTGCAAACAAGAAGAAGGCAACGAAATAATCCATAACTGATGGCTAAGTCTACCAAGTCTACCAAGACGACGAAAAAGCGCAAGGTTAAAGTGGAAGCCGTGGGGGAAGCTCACGTAACTTCTACCTTCAACAACATCATCATCGCTTTGACCAATACGCAAGGTCAAGTAATCTCCTGGTCTTCTGCCGGTAAAATGGGCTTCCGTGGTTCCAAAAAGAACACGCCCTACGCCGCTCAGATGGCTGCTGAAAATGCTGCTGGAGTTGCTGTTGAAGCCGGCCTGCGCAAGGTGAAGGTCTATGTCAAAGGACCCGGTAATGGTCGTGAAAGCGCCATCCGCAGTTTGAACAACAGCGGTATTGAAGTGACGGAAATCGTGGATATCACGCCCATTCCTCACAATGGTTGCCGTCCACCCAAGCGCCGTCGCGTATAATTTTTAACTGAGAGAAAGAAATGGCACGTTATAGAGGTCCCCTTACTAAAATTGCCCGCCGATTTGGTGAACCCATTTTTGGTCCTGATCGCGCGTTGGAGAAGCGTAACTACCCTCCGGGGCAGCACGGTTTTCAGCGCAAGCGCGGCAAGAAGTCCGAGTATTCTATTCAGTTGGCTGAAAAGCAAAAAGCAAAGTACACCTACGGTATTTTGGAGCGTCAGTTCCGCATCTTGTTTGATCGTGCTTCACGTTCTAAAGGTGTAACCGGTGAAGTGTTGCTCCAGTTGTGCGAAAGCCGTTTGGACAACGTGGTGTATCGTTTGGGCGTAGCTCCCACGCGACGCGCTGCTCGTCAGTTGGTTTCCCACCGTCACATCACGGTAAATGGAGAGGTTTGTAACATTCCTTCTATGCAAGTGAAGCCTGGTGATGTTATTTCGGTCCGCGAAAAGTCAAAGACCTTGGAGGTTATCACGGCCTCATTGACCGGTACCTCAGCTAATCAATATGGCTGGGTAACCTGGAACGACGCCACGATGACAGGTACGTTTGATAGCGTTCCTTCTCGTGACATGATCCCTGAGAACATTAAGGAGCAATTGATTGTCGAACTCTACTCGAAATAAGCCATGGCTATTCTTCAATTCCAAAAGCCTGAGAAGGTTATTGTCAACGCAACGACTGATACACACGGACAGTTTGAATTCCGTCCGTTGGAGCCAGGGTATGGCTTGACGGTAGGAAATGCCTTGCGACGCGTTCTTCTGAACTCTTTGGAAGGTTTCGCCTTCACTTCGGTTCGTATCTCTGGAGTCGACCACGAGTTTTCGACCATCAAAGGAGTCGTTGAAGACGTAACGGAAATTGTCTTGAACTTGAAGCAAGTTCGTTTGAAGCGTCAAATCGATTCAGCAGATGCTGAAGTGGTGAAAGTGAACTTCACGGGCAAGGACCAATTGACCGCGGGCGACCTCGGTTCATTCATGGCCAATTTCCAAGTTTTAAACCCAGATATGGTTCTTTGCCACCTCGACGCTTCTGTGAAGGTCGAAATGGAGTTGACCATTGAAAAGGGCCGCGGCTATGTTCCTGCTGAAGAGAACAAGAAAGTAGACGCAGCTTTGGGAACCATCGCCTTGGATGCGATTTACACCCCCATCAAGAACGTAAACTACAGCATTGAAAACTTCCGCGTTGAGCAGAAGACCGACTTTGAGAAGTTGATCTTGGAAATCCACACGGACGGCAGCATAGTTCCTCAGGATGCCTTGACGGATGCCGCTCAAATCTTGATCCAGCACTTCTTGCTCTTCACGGATGAGCGCATGATTCCCGATGCGGAGCCCGTTCAGGAAGTAGAGAGCTACGATGAAGAAGTCATGGAAATGCGCAAATTGTTGCTCAAGCCACTGACGGAACTCGAATTGAGCGTTCGCGCCTTGAACTGCTTGAAGGCAGCGGAAGTTGAGACGGTAGCCGACTTGGTTTCATACACGAAAGCGGATTTGATGAAGTTCCGCAACTTCGGTAAGAAGTCTTTGACGGAGTTGGAAGATCTAGTTGCCCACTTGGGCCTTTCTTTCGGCATGGATACCACCAAATACAAACTGGATAAGGAATAATTTGCAATGAGACACGGCAAAAAATTTAATCATTTGGGCCGCACGGCTTCACACCGCAAAGCGATGTTGAGCAACATGGCTGCCTCTTTGATTACCCATAAGCGCATCAACACTACGGTAGCGAAAGCAAAAGAATTGAAGAAGTACGTGGAGCCTTTGGTGACCCGTTCTAAAGTAGATAGCACGCACAACCGTCGTATGGTATTCAGCTACCTTCAGAACAAAGAAGCCGTTGCGGAACTTTTCCGTGAAGTGGCTGTGAAGGTGGGGGATCGTCCAGGTGGGTACACACGCATCATCAAGACGGGCAACCGTTTGGGTGACAACGCCGAAATGTGCATGATTGAGTTGGTGGATTTCAACGATATCTACGGCAATGAAAAGAAGGAAGCGAAGAAGTCTACCCGTCGTAGCAAGAAGGCGACGGTAGGAACGGAAGCTCCTGCTGCAGCACCCGCGGAAGTGGTGGCTGAAGAGGCGGCTGAAAGTGCAGACGCGGCTCCAGCTGAAAATAACGAACACGAGGCAGAATAAACGAGTAAAAGCGTGAATTCTCTTCTAACTTGCAAAGGATAAGGGTTCGCTCTTATCCTTTTTTTGTGTCTAAACGTAAATACCTGTATATGAGCTCAAAAGCATTCGTTCTCCTTCAAGATGGTACCCTTTTTTACGGCCGCTCCACGGGCCTAAATGGCACGGCAACTGGAGAGATATGCTTTAATACGGGCATGTCTGGCTATCAAGAGATTTTTACCGATCCAAGCTATCGGGGTCAATTGATGGTAACGGCTACCGCGCATATCGGAAACTACGGGGTCTCAGAGGAGGAGTCAGAAAATGTAAACGTCCAAATTGCGGGATTAATTGTTCGGAATTTTAGTGCCATCCAGACCCGCCCACGCGCCAATGGAAAGACGTTAGCCGATTTCTTCCGGGAGCAAAACATTGTAGCCATAGCGGATGTAGATACTCGGGCCCTGGTTCGTCACATTCGCGATCACGGGGCGCAGAATGCTATCATCAGCACGGAGGTGGATCGTTTGGAAGAATTGAAAGCTGAACTAGCCGCGACTCCCTCGATGGAGGGCTTAGAGTTGTGTTCTGTGGTAAGCACGGATAGCCCGTACACCTATGGTGCGGAGGATGCATCCTTGCACGTAGCCGCATTGGATTTGGGCATCAAGAAGAACATCTTGCGTTGCCTTGCCCAAGCGGGCTGTAAAGTGACGGTGTATCCCTACAATACGCCCTTTGAAACCTTGGCTGCCTCCAGTGCAGACGGCTACTTCTTGTCCAATGGACCTGGGGATCCCGCAGCATCGCCCGCGGTTATTGACGTAGCTAAGTCCATGATCGCTTCGGGCAAACCGACCTTTGGCATCTGTTTGGGACATCAAATGATTGCTTTGGCATCGGGTATGAAAACGTACAAGATGTACAATGGTCACCGGGGCATTAATCACCCGGTTAAAAACTTGAAAACGGGAAAAGGAGAGATTACCTCCCAGAACCACGGATTTGCCGTCGTCATGGAGGATGTGGAAAAACATCCTTCCGTAGAATTGACGCATGTTCATTTGAATGATGGCACCGTTGCGGGCATTCGACGAACGGATGCTCCGGTTTTCAGTGTACAATACCATCCAGAGGCCTCACCCGGCCCGCATGATTCTCGCTATTTATTTGACGATTTCGTCTCTTTAATGAACGCTTAATTTTCCCAACTATGCCCATTATTACCTCCATTCATTCGCGTCAGATTTTGGATTCGCGCGGAAATCCTACGGTAGAAGCAGAAGTATATTGCGAGGACGGTTCCTTTGGCCGTGCAGCGGTTCCCTCTGGCGCCTCAACGGGTGCACACGAAGCGGTTGAATTACGCGATGGCGATGCCAATGTTTACCTCGGAAAAGGAGTGC
This sequence comes from Cryomorphaceae bacterium, assembly GCA_003444795.1. GTDB lineage: Bacteria > Bacteroidota > Bacteroidia > Flavobacteriales > Schleiferiaceae > TMED14. The sequence continues at coordinate 1,897 of DLWR01000160.1, read as the reverse complement.
TGAATGCGGTTGAAAATGTGAACACCGTGATTGCGGAAGCAGTCGTTGGACTCGAAGTAACCGACCAAGCGGAAGTAGATGAAGCCATGCTTGAAGCGGATGGTACCCCCAACAAGGCTAACCTCGGTGCCAATGCTATTCTTGCGGTAAGCTTGGCCACGGCTCGTGCCGCTGCACAAGCCACCAATTTGCCCGTCTTCCAGTATGTCGGTGGGGTGACCGCCCGCACGTTGCCCGTTCCCATGATGAATATCCTGAATGGCGGTGCTCACGCAGACAATGCCATCGACTTTCAGGAATTCATGGTCATGCCAGTGGGTGCCTCCACCTTCAGTGAGTCGCTCCGTATGGGAACGGAAATTTTCCACCATTTGAAGTCTGTCCTAAAGAGCAAGGGCTACAGCACAAACGTGGGCGATGAGGGTGGCTTTGCCCCCAATATTCAGAGCAATGAAGAGGCGATTGAAATCGTTCTTCAGTCCATTGAGAAGGCAGGCTACAAGCCCGGTGAAGAAGTATTCATCGCAATGGATGCGGCGATGACCGAGTTGTACGATGAAAAAACGGGTCTATACACCTTCCATAAGAGCTCAGGCAAGCAAATGACGACCGACGAGTTGGTTGGCTACTGGACAGATTGGACGAAGAAATACCCCATCATTTCCATCGAAGACGGCTTGGCTGAAGACGATTGGGCAGGTTGGGCAGCTCTGAACAAGGCCATTGGACACACGACCCAATTGGTGGGTGACGACTTGTTTGTGACCAACGTGTCTCGTGTTGAGCGCGGAATCAAAGAAGGTTCTGCAAACTCAGTACTCGTAAAGGTGAACCAAATTGGATCCTTGTCGGAGACGGTAACCACCGTTCAAAAAGCGCAACGCAATGGCATGACCTGCATCATGAGCCACCGCTCCGGTGAAACGGAAGATTCGACGATTGCGGACTTGGCAGTTGCTTTGAACACAGGCCAAATCAAAACGGGTTCGGCTTCGCGTTCGGACCGTATGGCTAAATACAACCAACTGCTTCGCATTGAAGAAATGCTGGGCGACACTGCTGTTTTTAACGGCAAGAACTTTAAATAACCCTTTGTGATGGATCGTATTCGAGAGCATTTTGCCACTAAAATCCCCGCGGCTCAAGCCGATGTAAAGGCCTTTTTGGCAGAACACGGCGAAAAGACCATTGGGGATATTAAGGTGAGCCAAATCTACCAAGGCATGCGTGGCATGCTGGCGTTGATTTGTGAAACGAGCAAGTTGGACCCAGAAGAAGGTATCCGTTTCCGCGGATATAGCATCCCGGAGCTTCAAAAGCTTCTCCCTGCCTACCCGGGGTCTGAGGAGCCGCTGCCCGAGGGTTTGTTCTACCTCATTTTGATGAATGAACTTCCTACGGATGAAGACGTTCGCCGAGTGAGCAACAACTGGGCCCGTCGCGCCATTGTTCCTCCTCACGTTTTCAAGGCTATAGATGCCCTGCCAAGCTATACCCATCCCATGACGCAATTTGTGGTGGGAATCATGGCCCTACGCACGGAAAGTGAATTTGCGAAGGCCTATGCCGCGGGCGTTCACAAGTCGGAGTACTGGGAGACAACGTATGAAGATGCGATGAATTTGATCGCGCGCTTGCCACGTATTGCGGCGTATATCTATCGCCGCGCCTACAAAAACGGCGAGCACATTGAACCCGATACCAAATTGGATTGGGCGGGCAATTTTGCGCATATGCTCGGGTACGACAACGAAGAGTTCCGCGAGTTGATGCGCTTGTACATGACCATCCACTCGGACCACGAAGGCGGTAATGTCTCTGCGCATACCGTTCACTTGGTCGGTTCAGCTTTGTCCGATGCCTACCAGAGGGTTGCCGCAGGCATGAACGGCCGAGC
>DLWR01000214.1:3233-5406 GCA_003444795.1 Cryomorphaceae bacterium | reverse complement strand
CGATGGAAACTCAGGGTGGGATACGGCTACAACGGTTCAGCACAGCTATGCTGCCCCTGGAATGTACACGGTAAGCGCTATTGGGGTAAATGCCTGTTCCTCAGATACCCTAAGCATGAATGTGCCCATTTGCTTTCCCCTGATCCCAGCTTTTGGGGTCCAAACCATGGTGGATTCTGCGTATTTCTACATTCAGACCCATGCCGATTCGGTGTACTGGGATTTTGGTGACGGTCAACAGCTAGGAACAACCGACAGTACGGTGAGCCATGTATATACCTCCAACGGCACCTACTGGGTGTCTCTGTACCTCTTCAATGCATGTGGTGCGGATAGCGCGCAGTCCATGGTGCAAATCATGGGAATTGGGCTAGAGGAAAAAAGTCAAGCCCCAGTTATTAGGCGCTTTTCAGATGGCACTTGGCACATTGCCATGCCTTCCCAGAGCCCTCTTCACGTGCGCGTTAGCAATTTGCAGGGGCAAACGGTTGCCCGAATGTACGAGGAATCAGGCCAGGTGACTTGGGATCCGGGCATGCAACCGGCAGGCTGCTATGTTTTGGAAGGTCGTAACGCTAGTGGCGTCCTGTTTCAAGAGCGTATTATCCTACCGTAATCACCCCCCAAACAAACGACCCAGCCATCCGCCCTTTTTGGGCTGTTCGCTGCTATAGCTGCCTGAATTGCGATCACCTAGAGAAGGACGACGAGGGCCGGAACTGCGTTTTTTCCCTTTGTTGGAGTTGCTTGGTCGCTGCGAACGGCTATTGGTATTTCGACCGTCCCCTTGCTTCGCTGGGTAGCGCTCCTTGGACGAGGCTTCTCCCGTACGACGTTCTCTGGGCGGACGACCTTCGTTGCGTTGAGCGCGGCCTTCCGAATTCCCTTCACGACGAGCGCCCTCGCGCTGTGTGTTGTCACGCAGTGCACCTTGGCGTTGACCGCTTTCAGAACGGGCTGCTCCAGCGTTGTTTCCGCGGTTGCGCCCACCTCGGCGGCTGCGATTTTGGGAGCGTTGTCCTTCGGCAGATGGGGCTTCTCCCTCCGCCTTTGGTTTAGATTCTGCATTCGCTGATGGGAGTCGTTTCCCTGACTTCTGCGCGGACTTACGGCGAGGCGAACGATCAGAACGTTCCGATTTTTCCCTGCGGAAAGGGGTGGATTCTGCCGCTTCCTGCACATCTGGGGGCAGCCCTTCAATCACGGTACCTGGGAGGTAGGCGTGATTTTCTTCCACGGGAATCTCCATCTTGATCAACTTCTGGATATCCTTCAGATACGGACGCTCTTCTTTGTCCACAAAGGACCAGGCAACCCCACTCAGTCCGGCGCGTCCTGTGCGTCCAATGCGGTGCACATAGGTCTCAGGAATGTTGGGGATTTCAAAGTTGATGACATGCGTGAGTTCATCGATGTCAATGCCACGGGCCGCAATATCAGTAGCGACGAGAACCCGCGTAGTGCGCGCTTTAAAGTTGCTTAATGCGTTTTGACGCGCATTTTGGCTCTTGTTGCCGTGAATAGCTTGGGCAGAAATACCTGCCTTCACCAAGTCTTTCACCACACGGTCTGCCCCGTGTTTGGTCCGCGTAAATACTAATACCGAAGGGATTTCTTCGGCACTTTCTTGGAGCAAATCGCGGAGCAAGAAGCGCTTCGTCTTTTGGTCCACAAAGAAGAGTTTTTGCTGAATCGTCTCTGCGGTCGTTGAAACGGGTGCAACGGCTACTCGAACCGGGTTGTGCAATAACTGATCGCTAAGCGCTACCACCTCTTTGGGCATGGTGGCCGAGAAGAACAGGGTTTGGCGCTGCTTTGGAAGCTTGGCGATGACTCTTTTTACGTCGTGGATAAAGCCCATGTCTAGCATGCGGTCCGCTTCGTCCAAGACAAAGTGCGTCAGGTGGCGCAAGTCCACAAAGCCTTGCTGCATTAAGTCCAGTAAGCGGCCTGGCGTCGCAGTGAGGAGATCGACCCCTTGGCGCAGGGCATCGGTTTGGGGTTTTTGGCCCACTCCGCCAAAGATGACGGCATGGTTTAAACGCAAATGCGCCCCATACAAGCCAATGCTTTCATCAATCTGAAGGGCAAGCTCGCGCGTTGGCGTCAAGATCAGAACCCGGATAGGCCGCTTCCCCGGATGCGAAGCCACCGGTATGAGATGCTGAAGGAT
>DLWR01000214.1:0-3018 GCA_003444795.1 Cryomorphaceae bacterium | reverse complement strand
GCCCGGATAGGCCGCTTCCCTGAATGCGAAGCCACCGGTATGAGATGCTGAAGGATAGGCAAGGTAAAGGCGGCGGTTTTGCCGGTGCCTGTTTGGGCTGTTCCCAAAACGTCACGCCCTTCGAGCGCGGGAGGAATAGCTTGGTCTTGGATAGGAGTGGGGCTTTGATAGCCCTGTTCGGCTAGCGCGTCCAGCAGTGGAGTCGCTAGGCCTAAATCGGTAAATGTTTTCAAGGAAGCAAAGGTAGGCCTATTCCCCTAGGTCGCCGGTTTCTTCCACCAATTCCCAAAAGGAATCGCTGGCTTCTTGGGCAACGGGGTAGGTTTGGAATACGTAACGAATGGTATTCTCCGTGTAGATTTCATAGACTTGACCGGTTTCAAAGCCGCGTTTTTCCGCCTCTTTGGTCAAAAAGGGGTAGACTCTAATGGCCCCCACAATCATAGATAGATCGTTCTTGTAGGGGAAGTCCACATAGAGGGCTTCGCCTTCAAAAATGGCGTGGATCTCCAAATGCCCGGGGTCAATATTTCCCACATAGGAGAAATCGCCAGAAGCGACTACGGCCCCGATAAAACTTTGCAAACTATCAGCCGCGACGGTGTTTGGGTCATCAAAGTAGCATCCAATCAACGTATCGGTGGGGAAGCCCAGTGAATCGGCGGCCGCTTTGGCCTTCATGAAGGTTTCTCCGACCTCTTCATAGGGCCCCATATGGTAAAACCCGCCCAGGAGGTATCCTCCCTCCATGCCTTCTTTGACTTCCAAGTTCATGAAGAAGCCGATGTAGTACAAAAAGCCAACCGTCGAGGAGGTCAATAGGACAACTGTCCAGAGTAGTGCGCGTTTCATGGGGCAAAAATACGCGGGGATGCAACCTTTTAATCATTGTTGCATCAAAGAGTTGAAGCGCTCACATACTTTGCGAATATTTTCAACGTTTGTTCTCCTACATTCGCCTAAACCTTTCAACCTATGCTGACCACCCTTCGTTTTTCCATGATGTTTGCTCTCGTCAACCTCTCCTGGCTCATCATGGAGTACTTGGTGGGTCTCCAAACCGTACATATAGACCAATTTCTGGTCTACGACAACCTCTTCTTTATTCCTGCCGTGGCCATCATGGTTTGGGCATTGCGTTACCGACGGGCCGAAATGGGAAGCGCCTGGAATTACTGGGAGGGACTGAAACTTGGAGGAATCATGGGGGTTTTGGTCGGCCTCTTGTCCGTTCCCTCCTTGTACTTCTTCTTTACTTACATCAACCCGGGGTTCTTTGAGGACTTCATCGCATTTTCTGTGGGCTCTGGAGAGGCGACTCCGGATGAAGCCGCTGCGTATTTCAACTTCAAGAGTTACGCTACCCAGTCGGCCCTTTTTGCACCGGTAGCAGGTTTGGTGACCAATGCCATTGCGGGCATCTTCTACCGAAAGCCCATAGCGTAACTTTGGGGCCATGTTCGGATGGCTAAAACCCAAGAGTCAAGAGGAAAAGCTCGAGGCCCTTTACAAACAGAAACTGCAGGAGGCTTTTGATCTTTCCAAGGTGAATCGCGCAAAATCAGACCTTAAAACGGCTGAAGCAGAAGCCATTGCCCAAGAGTTGGAGGCTTTGAGAAACGCATCAAAATAGCAGGTATGAAATCATTGAAAGGCGCTCGTGTAACGGTCTATTGCGCGGGGTCAGCAAAGACGAAGCCTATTTATCTGGAGGGCGCTGAACGCCTCGCAGATGCTTACATCGCTCACGGAGCAGAATTGGTTTTTGGCGGGGGAAAAACTGGCCTGATGGGCCACATTGCAACCTGTATAATCGAAGCGGGAGGAGTTGCCCACGGCGTCATGCCGAAGTTCCTCAAGGACATTGAAATGAACCATCCTTTGGTGGACGATTTCATTTTTGTGGACACCATGTCCGAACGCAAACACCTTTTGCTGGTGAATACAGAAGGCCTCATTGCCTTACCGGGTGGCTGTGGAACGTTAGAAGAACTCTTGGAGGCCATTACGTTGAAGCGCTTGGGCCAATATTTAAAGCCCATCGTGATTGTTAACCAAAATGGTTTCTATGATCCTCTAATTCAAATGCTTGAGCGAATGGTGGAAGAGGATTTCATGCGCCCCGAACACCTTCAAATCTGGACGGTCGTTCAGGATCCTTCTGACGCTTTGGATGCCATCTTGTCCACTCCGGACTGGTCGGCTGACGCACTCCAAATGGCCGTAAACAAATAGACTTAACCATTTCTTTTTCTGTCTCCTTTGGGAGGGAGGTCCAATTCCCCTACTTTTGTCCCTCTTACATTAATTTGTTTAATCTAACCTCGCCCAAAAACCCATGAAAAAGGTTTTCGCCCTGTTGCTTGTAGCAGGTGTAATGTTTAGCTCAAGCGCCTTCGCTCAAGATGCGACCGAAGCCGCTGCTACCGAAACGATTGCCGCTGACGAAACGGTTGCCGCTGACTCTGACGCAACTGCCGCTACGGATTCTACCGCTGCTGCTGAAGAAGTTGTAAGTGAAGAAGCTGCTACTGAAGAAGAAGCAAGCTTTACTCAAGTTTTAAAGAAGCAGTTCATCGATGGTGGACCATTCTTCATGTCCTTCGTATTGTTGGCCCTTGTTTTGGGTCTTGCGTTGGTCATCGAGCGCATCATCTACTTGGCCATGTCTACTTCTAACAATGACCAGTTGTTGGCTGACGTTGAAGCAGCTTTGAACAGCGGTGGTGTAGAAGCTGCTAAGGAAGTTTGCCGCAACACCCGCGGTCCAGTAGCCTCCATCTTCTACAACGGTTTGGACAAAATGAACGAAGGCATCGATATGGTAGATAAAGCGATCGTGTCTGTAGGTTCTGTTGAGAACGGCAAGCTTGAGCGCGGCGTTTCTTGGATCTCTTTGTTCATCGCCTTGGCGCCAATGTTGGGCTTCATGGGTACGGTTATCGGTATGATTGACGCCTTCGACGCGATTGAAGCTGCGGGCGACATTTCTCCTTCACTGGTTGCTGGTGGTATTAA
>DLWR01000159.1 GCA_003444795.1 Cryomorphaceae bacterium | reverse complement strand
CTGCGGATTGCGCCCATTCGAAATAGGATGGTCTTTTTCCGAAGCGATACAGTCTGGCACGAGGTTCTGCCTGCTCACGCTCCGCGTAAATCCCTAACGGGATGGCTGCTCTACCGACCGAGTGGCGTGGGTGCCGTTATTGGCGCTTAATCCAGCCCGTAGAATCCCCTGAACGACTGCGGTCTGGCGCAACCTCCAAAGAGGAAACGGCTTGAAAGCGGCCTATTTGTTTCCAGGCCTCCAAGCTATGACCGCGACGTTCAAGGGCTTTGATCTGGCGTTTCGACAGCGCACCATCTTCGTAGTAGAGCACTTCCGGCAAGCCCTGGGCATGCAATTTTTTGTGGTCCACCGCTTTTTGCAAGCTCTCCCCATACCGAACGTGATGCAGCACCACCTGAAAGACATTGGTGATAATGGTACTACCTCCCGGGGTACCAAGCACCGTCTTCACACCAGTGGGTGATACCAAAATGGTGGGGGTCATGCTGCTCAACATGCGTTTGCCGGGAGCTACCGCATTCACCTCATAGCCAATGAGACCAAACTGATTGGGCACGCCAGGTTGGGTGGCAAAATCATCCATTTCATTGTTCATGAAAAAACCGTCCACCCACTGCCCACTGCCAAACAGGCCATTCAGGGTAGTCGTCACCGCTATGGCATTTCCATCGGAGTCTAAAATGCTGTAATGGGTCGTCTCGTGGGATTCGAGGTGCTCATGCATCTGTTCCCACAGCAGGCTTTGGTGACTGTCCAAGGTGATTTGGCCAAATCGGGTCGCTACATAGGACGAATCGACCAACGCTTCTGCGGGTACCTCCATATACGCTGGGTCGCCCAAGTAATACGCCCTGTCTTGGTAGGCTACCTGTGCCATTTCCGCAAAGAGATGCATGCTATGAGCGTCCCAGCTTCGGCCCATGGGCCACTGTTCAGAGGCTTGGAGCAGCTGCAACAATGCGACCCCTCCGCTGGAGGGAGGTGGCATGGTGAACACTTTCTGGCCACGGTAGCGCCCTTCTAAAGGGTTGCGCCATATCGCCCGGTAGGTCCCCAGATCTTCCGGGGTAAACCAGCCCTTGGACCAAGCGATGAGACGTTCAGCATGGACCCCCTGGTAAAAGGCATCGGGCCCCGCCATGGCAATGTCTCTGAGGGTTTCTGCCAGGGCCTTTTGCGCAAGCCGCTCCCCTGCGATCCAAGTATGGGGCGGCCAGAAAGGGCTAGCCTCAGAAGCTACAAAGTCCTCTTGGTAGCGATTGAGCAAATCGGCCAGAAAAGGGGTGATGGCAAAACCCGTATCCGCTATGAGAATGGCTGGTTGAAGTAGTTCCGGCCAACTCAGGGACTTGGAACCAAACCGAGCATAGAGTTCCCACATGCCTGCCACAGACCCCGGCACTCCGGAAGCTGAAATACCGCGCAAAGAAGAAAGAGAGGAGTAGGCGGGCAAATAGCTTTCCCGGTTAGCGGAAGCCGGGGCAGTCTCCCGAAAATCCAGGGCCGCGGCCTCGCCCCCCCCCGTATGGATGACCGCAAAGCCGCCACCTCCCAAATTTCCCGCACGCGGCAAAACCACCGCCAAAGCGAAATGGGTGGCAATTGCCGCATCGTAGGCATTGCCGCCTTGATGTAAAACCGTCGCTGCTACTTCCGTCGCCAACGGATGCGCCGTGGCCACTGCATCGGCAGACTGACTCCAAAGCCGCAGTGGACTTGTAACGACGAGAAAGGCTAAAAAGAGGACTCTCATGGGAGGGCCAAAATAGGCAGGAATTCTTGCCTTGGCGCATAGCCTTCTACCTCCGGAAATTGAAGAAGGAGGACAAAGCTGCCTTGCGTCCCGAGTGGCGGAGTCCAGCACTCGCTTCCTCGCCCTTCGAATTCCAAACCACCCCAGCGGTTGTAAATGGCATACCGAAGTGCATCCCCATAAGAGGAGTGCAGGCAGAAGGCATCGTTGTCACCGTCGCCGTTGGGTGTAAAGGCATTGGGCACCCACCGAAGATCGCGTCCCGTACAGAAATACGGCAAGGAGGCGTGTATAGTATCTATTTGGCCGCATAGATCTTCAATGACTGCCTCTAAGGCATAGACCCCGTCAAAATCAAAGGACACCTGCACAGAGTCCATGGACATAGGACGCCCATCTACCCGAAAATCAAGCACTTGAGACACATCCTGTAGCCAAACCCAATACTCTGGACAGGTACCCTGAAAGCGAATGAGCGGCGGGGGCGAAAGTTTGAGATCTACATATTCGTAAGTCAAACAGCCTTGGGCATCAAATTTTTCCAAGACATAGAGTCCGTCCAAGGTCCAATCCATTTGCCATCCGCCAAGCACGGGCAGGGCCACGCCTGAGGTCCCATCAGGCCCTCGCCACGCCAAGCTGTCAATCCCGGTAAACTCCCCAATATCCACCCGATAGACCGAATCACAGGAAATAATTTCCGCAGGTAGGACGCGCGGCAACGGGTTGGCCGAAGCCACCCAAACGGTATCGGTGTACGCACAGGAATCTGAACTCGCGAACAAGACCAAAGGACCATAGCCCCCGTATGCGACGGATTGGGTGGTATCCCCTGTAGACCAGAGGTAATGCTTCATCCCAAAGGGAGCCGTAACGGTCGCTGGTGACCCTGGACAGCCCAGAACGGTATCGGGCAATAAATCCGCACCCTCCGGATAGTAGGGGAAGCGCATGAGCACGGAATCCATGGAACCGTTGGCGTCTCGAGCAACTAAACGCACCCATATTTCACCCGCAAAACCCAGGGCAGGCTGCACGGTCAACAGGGTGTCCCAAGGATTGGCATCCACCACTGTGGCCTGCCCACTCACCACTTTGGTGCGGATCACCTCTACGGGCCGGTTGCAGGTCTGTATGCCAAAAAATCCAGGCAATGGCGTACTGCACCGCACGGGGAAATTGAGGATGCTCGACCCCAAATTGAGGTAGGGATCGAGCAGATCCAAATCCGAATCAAATCCAGAGTAAAATCCGGCGAGCCCCGTCCCAGCTCCTTCGCCGGCAATGACCTCGACATGGAATTGCTTTTGGCAGGTTAGGGACCAGGTCGTCGACACTTGGTTGTCCGGGATGTAGATAGACTTCCACAGCCCGTTGGAGCTGGTTTTGGCAACACCAGTGAACGGATTCCCGTTGTAGGTCAAACTGGGCACCCCCGAAGTGGGAACGATGACGAGCAAATGCGTGTTTAGACCGCTCATCCTTGTAGCATACACCGCACGGCTGCCCGTACAGCCAATGGGCGGAACCAGAGACATCCCCAACTCCGGTTGAAACTGGTTGGACCCAGTGGTGACATGAAAGCAGTAGATCGGGGCGCTCGCTTCTACGTGCGCCAAATCCCCCACATTGCTTTGATTACCGGCAAAGGTCAACGTGGCGGGAGTCGCTCTATTCCAATACCCTTGAACCACGCCGTTAATTTTAATTTCCGTGCTGTCCACGGTAGGAAGGATCACTAGGTAATCCAGCCCGGTGGGTGCAATGCCTCGGGCGACCATGTATTCGTCCCCGAGTAGATCCTCCGGCACTAATTGGTCAAATCCACCATCCTGGGAAGGCGCACCCGAATTTTGCTTGTAGTGGTTACCCCCGGTCGTTACCGCGATGGGCTTGGTAGCCGTAATACTCGCCCCGGCAAACTGGTAGGTTTCCGCGATGGTGGTCGTGTAGGACTGCCAAGCTTGCAGGTTCACGGTCATTTGATTGTTGCCCGCAGTGTTTACAATACCCGGGGGCAAAGTTATGACCACGGTGGTATTGGGTTCCGTAGCAACGACCGAAATAAATCCCATTGCCGGCTCAGGCGCCGGGTTGGCCGCGACAATTTTGGTTTGATTACCCGCCAAAAATGCCGTTCCCAAGGCACGTGTTCCCTTGCCTGTTACCAAATCCTGGTTGTAGACATGGTTGATGCGTTGTGTCACCATAATGTCCCGATTGCTGCGAACGAAGAGTGCCGTTCGGGTCATCGGCTGATGCGCTTTCGTCAGTGAGATGGCCCCGTAGGTGCTCCACAAATTGGTCACCTGGGTCGTCAAAGGCAAGGTTTGAGGAATGCCTTGAAGCAGATTAACCGTTTGGAAATAACTGCTGTCCGAATTGAACACCACCACTTCTGCATCTGGAAACGGGGTACTCAAGGTAATTTCCTGATTCTGATCTAGCCACTCCGGGATGGGCGGCAAGTAAAAGGCGGTGTCCAACTGCGCCAATAGCCCAAAGGAACTCAGCAAAAAGAGCAAAAAGAAAGGACCTCGGCGCACCCCTTAAAGTTAGGGATACTATTACAGCCAATGGCGGAGAATTTCTCCCCTATACAAAGGGATTAAAACGAGGTGACAACTGCTCAATTTCACCTGCCGCTTCGTCGACACCAAAGATGGCTGGAATCGTCCGGCTGCAATGACGGGACCAGAGGGCATAGGCGTTGGAGCCCGTATTGAGCAACAGCAAGCCATCCCCTTCTTCCAAGCGTGGTAGATCCAGCCCTTTTTGGAGATAATCCCCTGCAAAGCACAAAGGACCCGCCAGATCCGTGGGGACCAAAGGACGATGGGCCCCTTCTCCCACTACTTCAAAGGCAATTCCACGTGGCTTGACATAGGCGTCCCGCAGCAAAAAGTCTGCGCCCAGATGGACATAGGCCACACGCGTGGCACCCCTCTGGACGGCATATTCCACCTGCGAATAGGCATAGCCAGTGTAGAAATACGACCATTGCCCAAATTCCGTGATTAATTGAAAATCCCAAAGCTCTGAGCAAGCGCTGCGTAGGGCTTCGGCATACCCTTCCATTCGACTCCTTTCCTCGCCCAACACTTCCGGCATCAAACCGCCTCCAATGTCTATCGAAGAAATGCGTCGGGAGATTCCTTTGGATTGGAGACGGGTATTGGCTTCCAGCGCCAAATCCAGAACACTGCGAATGGCATCGACCGCTGAGTCCAACTTGGCCATGGAACTACCGCTGTGCACGTGGAGTTGCACCACAGGATAGGCCTCGATGGCGGCTAAAAGTTCCTCCCGGAGACCAATGGGAACGCCAAATTTGGATTCATCGTGGCTTACATGGTAGACGGAGGGCGCCCCGGTATCTACCATGGGATTTACACGGATGCCCACAGCAAACGTGGGATTTTG
>DLWR01000151.1:1495-9990 GCA_003444795.1 Cryomorphaceae bacterium | reverse complement strand
TTCGCACCAATTCAATGGGGTTGCTGAAGTCTTTGAAGAATCCGCTAACTGAAAACATTTGGCCGCGCTCAAAGAACTTTTCCCAACGCACATCGGCATTGTTCACGCGGGTTTCAACTAATTGACCGGACCATGCGGCATATTCGAAGAAGGAACCGTTAAAAATTCGATTCGTCATGGGGTCAATAATTTGGGCAAAACTCAACTCTTTGAAGGAAGGACGTGCAATGGTCCGGGTGGCAGACAAGCGCAAATTTTGGGATTCATTCAAGGAGTAAATGACGTTTAAAGAGGGAAAGAGGTCCAATGAGTTTAGCACCACATCATTGGTTAAATTCTTGCCATTGGTCACATCTCCACTGGCGTAGGTTTGGTCACGACCTGTATGGCGCTGGATAAAGTGTTCGGCACGTAATCCAAGCACTGCTTTGGTGCGAATATTCAAGGCAACTTCTGTGCTGACATAGGCGTGTGCCGTGTTGCTATTGGATGCATACTCGTTGGGGTTGGGCGTGTTGTTCCCCGACTGGTAATAGATGCGGTTGGGATAATTCGGGTAGATGTTATCGGGATTTAGCACCTGATTGGGGTCATCGCTCGACCAGTTTTGCAAGCCAAAAAACTGCATGTCGTAGAAGAGGATTTCATAGTGGCGAAACTTGAAAGCATTGCCCACTCCATAAAGCAATTTGGCCGGCTCATCCATGAAGGTGTACTTCTTGGTTATGTCATAACGGAAGGGAACGTTGACTTCTTGCAAATAGCGCCAAATTCGGGAAGGATTGCCGCCAGCTCCTGCGGAGAAGAAGGTATCCAAAGGTCCATAGGTAAAGGCCGTTTTCCGAATATCTGGATCCGTGGATAAGGACAAAGTGGGAGCGATGCGCCAATCGATTTCCACATTCTTCTCTGGCTTTACGGTCGTACCGTTGATGAGGATATTCGTCAATGACCGCTGGTTGTACTCCAGGTTATTCGCAAAAGCCAAGTAACCTGATTGACCTACGGCCTCATCGTCATTGTCAATCATGAATTGGCCAGCACGGCTTTCACCATTCTGAAGGTGCATCAGCGTGAAGCGGTACTTCTTCAGATTGGTCTTGCAGGCAAATCCCAGGATTCCGCCCATGAGCGTGCTTTGCTCCCCAATTTGACCCGATTGCTTGGTGGCGTAACGCATTTCGTACATGTTGGGATCACTGAAGCGCTGATATTCTCCGTAGAATACATCATCGTAAAACGTATAGTTATTCTTGTAGGTTAAGGAGAACACATAGCCGAGCTTAGGGATCTCACCAGTCTTCGTGGCTTTCTTTCCTTCCCACTGGTTTCCTGCTGAATAACCCAAACTCATGTCCATCAATGACATACGTTTAATAGCACCCAAGGTGGGGTTGAAACTCTGAACAAAGGCATTGACCTCATTGGTCGGGAAGAAGATGGGCGTGGGGATTTGTGAAGCGCGTGCCCCTGCTGGTAAGCGGCGCGTACCATCGTCGAACCCTAAGAAATCCAATTTACCCCCTTGGTAAGTGAGGTAATTAGGGTTAAAGTTCATAGCCGGATTATAGCTCGTGCTAATGGAGAGACTGCCTATTTTCTTATCGGGGAAAGCCTTGGTTTCAATGTTGAGCAATCCACCCGTAAAATCTGCGGGTTGATCGGCGGTGAAGGACTTGCTCACGACAATATTGCTGACCAAATCCGTGGGGAAGATGTCCATTTGGATAGTGTTCTTGTCAGGATCCAAACCTGGTATATCCATGCCGTTCAAAGTGGTCTTGGAATAGCGATCCCCTAGTCCGCGGATGTACACGTATTTGCCTCCTTCTACCGTAACGCCGGTAACGCGTTTTGCCGCCTCTACGGCCGTTGCATCGCCAATTTGCCCAATCCGCGCAGCGGAGATGCCATCGACCATGGCAGTTGATTTTTTCTTGAGCGTCAAAAGTGCTACGTCTGTATTTCGCTGGACCTCCGCCACAATGGTCACCTCGTCCAATTTCAAATTGTCTTCAGGCTGCAGGGCCAACTCACCAACCACGGTCACTTCATTGGCGGATACTTTCACGCTAGCCAACCTGAGGGTTTGGAACGTGAAATAGGAGATTTCAAGGGTATGCGCACCGGGGACTGCCTTCAGCGAAAAGTTGCCATCCAGATCGGTCGCGGTGTTCCCGGTGCCGCAAGTGGCACAACTGACGGCTGCACCGATAATGGTTTCTCCCGTTTCGCTATCTAGGATAGTCCCGCGAATGGTTCCATTCTGCGAAAATGCGTTTAATGAACTGATAAACAGGGCAATTGCAATAAAAGTGCGCATTTGTGCTCATTTTGTTGGCGCAAAAGTCCAAATAAAAAATGCCCGCACTTTCGTGCGGGCACTTGTTTAACCATTTGTTAATGGTTTAGAAACTTACTGGATAACACCGGCTTGTGCGGCCCAGGTCCAACCAAATACAGAGGTGTTGGCTTTTGGGGTGGTTCCGGCCGTGATGCCAGGGTGTGTGCCGTTGTTTTTGATGTAGTTGCTAACCGTATCCACATTCAACACGATATCCGTGTAGAATACACCTGCAGCATCGATGCGGTTGATGATTTGGCCGGGCATGATGTCCGTGATGTAAATGGATTCCAAGCTAACCAAAGAATTGGCGTCTGTGTTGATCAAATCACCGGAAGTGATGTCTGCACTGGAGGCCTGCACATTGCCATTTTTGATGGTATGTGAAGCTTCATAAGTACCTTCTGGGCCATCCAATTCAAAGGGGCGATCGGAAGGGGTTATGACCACAAAGTTGTCCAAAGTACCTCCCCAAGATTGGTCGGTATCGATGCCATCATCGCCTGCATTCCACACGACGGCATTGGTGACATTGACGGTTCCACCGAACCACTCAATGCCATCGTCTTGGTTGGATACCACTTCAATGTTCTCAATGGTTGTTCCACTGCCCACACCACCAAGCGTAAGGCCATTGATTTCGTTTCCGGAACCGATGTTGGCACCCCCGTGACGGATCGAAACATACTTGATAACTCCGGAATTATCCGAGTCGTCTGAGCCGCCGTAGAGGCCGTTGGCATCTGAAGTTGGGATGCCCTCAATTTGAACCTCTGACACGTCGCCAGAAGAATTAGAGGCGGAAATTTTAGCGTTTCCAAGGACGATGACACCGCCCCAAAGGCCATTTACGGTCGGGTCAAGATTGGGACTCTTGAAGTCGCCGGTCATCAATTGCTCGTGGGTGATTTCGTCGGCCACGGTGGTAAAGATGATCGGCATGGATGCGGTGCCTTCTGCCATCAATTTGGCGCCACGTGCGATCAATAGGGCCGTAGCATTTGCACCGGTGCCAGCTTCGCCTTTAATGACGGTGCCAGGTTCGATGGTAAGGGTTGCGCCAGCGGTTACCGAAATACGTCCACCTAGCTGATATACGGTGTCTGCGTACCACGTTTCGTTGGCGGTAATGTTTTCTGAAATAATTTTGGTGGTGTTGTCCCCGGGAATGGGATAAACGGGAGTGTTTGGCTCACATGAAGCGAAGGTGACAGCGGCAATGGCGGTCAGAGCAACAAGTTTGTTCATCGTTTGCATGATTCAGTTTGTTTGATGCCGCAAACCTATCGGGCCAATGTTAGGAAAGGTTTAATTCAAGGTGAATAAATCTTTTCAGGGCAATTGGTAATCTTTTGCTAACATTGAAGTGCGCTAGTGTTAGCCTCATGACCCTTTTGCGTTATTCTATCGTTAATGTCGCTCAAACAAGTTTTGAGAAGGGTACATTTGAGTAACTAAAGCCGAAAATCATGGCCAAACGCACCATTCTCCTCGTTGACGACGATCCGGATATTCGGGAGTTCATCTCCTTTAACCTCGACAAGGAGGGGTTCAAAGTTGAAACCGCTAAAAATGGTTTGGAAGGGGTAGAGCTTTGCAAGAAACACAAACCTGACCTTGTATTGCTGGATGTGATGATGCCAGGCATGGACGGAATTGAGGCATGTGAATTGATCCGGGCCACTCCAGAAATTTCACATACGTTGATTGCTTTTCTGAGTGCGCGCGGGGAGGATTATTCTCAAGTAGCCGGGTTTGAATCGGGCGCAGATGACTACATAACCAAGCCCATTCGCCCGAAAGTACTCGTGAGCAGGATCAAAGCCTTGCTTCGACGAAACGCCAGTACGGACGAGAGTCAAAGTACATCCATTCAAAGCGGAAATTTGCGCATTGATTTGGAGAAATACCAAGTATTCTTGGGGGAAGAGATCATAGACATGCCACGCAAAGAGTTTGAACTCCTCCAGTTGCTGGCCAGTAAGCCAGGTAAAGTGTTTTCCCGAGATTCCATCATGGACCGCGTTTGGGGGACTGAAGTCGTGGTAGGCGGACGGACCATTGATGTCCATATTCGAAAAATCCGCGAAAAAATTGGCGATGACCGAATCAAAACTATCAAGGGCGTAGGCTACAAGTTTGAAGACTAACGCAACATGCTCGACCGACCAGAACGCATAGCCTTTTTTGTGGCAGCCTGTTTGGGCCCTGTGGTCTGGGGAGTCATGTTTGCTCTATTTGTGTTAGTCCAAACCCCATCCGGTGGGCTTCCCCTACCCGTGTCAGAAATCCCCTACCTGGAAATCACCCTGTTGAGCATATTTGTGGCTTCCTCCGTGGCATTTCTTGTGGAGGCTTTGGTTCGACAATTCTTATACACCCGATTGTTGAAGATTTATAAGGTGATTTCCAATCCGGAAAAGTATCGGAATGCCTTGCTTGCAGATGCGGAAGAAATTGGGAAAGTGGAAATGGAAGTTCGCAGCTGGGCCCAAAGAACGTCAACGGAGGTAGTGAGCTTACAGGCTAGGGATGATGTCCGCCGTGAGTTCATTGCCAATTTATCGCATGAATTGCGCACCCCCATTTTCAATATTCAGGGCTATTTATTGACGCTTTTGGACGGTGTTAAGGATGGCAAGGTTCGAAAGGACTATTTGAAGAAGGCGAACCGAAATGTCGAGCGCATGATTCGCTTGGTTCAAGACATGGACGTGCTTGCCCGATTAGAGTCGAGTCAATTGGTCCTTAACAACGAGACGTACAGCCTTACAGAGCAGGTGGAAGATGCGTTGGAGCAATTGTCAGACCGTCTTCAGAATACTGAAATTCAAGTGATCCGAGAATACGATGTGGCGCAACCATGTCTAGTAAATGCTGACCCAGAGCGCATGGATCAAGTCATCTTGAATTTGATTAGCAATGCGATCAAATATTCCCGGGAAGAGTCGGGCGCTTTTGTAAAAGTTTCCATCCAAGATGCCGAAAAGAACTATAATGTGACCATTGAGGACAATGGAATTGGTATTTCTAAGGAGGATTTGACGCGCGTTTTTGAACGCTTTTACCGAGTAGATCGCAGCCGAACGCATACCAAGAAAATCGGTGGAACCGGCTTGGGTCTCGCGATTGTCAAACACATTATCGAAGCGCATGGCCACTCCATCAAAGTGACGAGTTCCCTCGGCGCGGGCACCACGTTTTCTTTTTCGATTTCAAAGGGAAGCTGACCTTTCGCATCATTACAGGCGGTGGTCTGCCGTACCTTTCCGCTATGGAAGAAGCCATTGCAGGCCGACTGAAGGCCTTAAAGGAAAAATATGCCGCCTCGGGTCAGGAATTGCTGGACTTTCTTGACGGCCTCTTGGAAGCGGATTACCTCACCTATTGGGATTACATCCGATTGGATTCCTTGCTCAGCTTGCAGCAGCCGCGGACGTCGCATCACGACGAACCCATCTTCATCATGTACCACCAAATCACGGAGTTGTACTTCAAATTGGTGCTACATGAATTAGAGCCATTGTTGACGAGTTCGGCCAATCAAGAAGTTGTGACTGAAGCTATCCGTCGATCCAACCGCTATTTCGGTGCCTTGGAACACAGTTTTGGGGTCATGGTGGACGGCATGGATCGGGAGCAATTCTTGCGCTTCCGCATGGCGTTGATACCGGCGAGTGGTTTTCAATCGGGCCAATACCGAATGATTGAATTGGCTAGCGCAAAACTCAACGACTTGGTGCATATAGACAACCGTGAAAAGCTTGCAAATGAGTTGGACACGGAGGTTTTGATGAACCACATTTATTGGTTGCGTGGCGCGACGATTGAAAAGGATGGACAAAAGACTCTTACACTGGTGCAGTTTGAGCAGAAATATGGCGAGGAGTTTTTGAAGCGAGCCAAACGCAGCCAAGGTCATACGATATCAGAACAGGCCGCTCGTTGGCATGCGGAGGGCAGTCTCTCCGATGCGCTCAAACAGGAGCTGCGTGCCTTTGACCAATACGTCAATGTGCTTTGGCCTTTGCAGCATTACCGTTCTGCCGTGCGCTACCTCGCCAAGCAGCCCTCTGATGCTCGGGCTACCGGCGGTACCAATTGGCAGAAGTACTTACCGCCGCGCTTTCAAAAACGCATCTTCTTCCCCTATCTGTGGAGCCAACAGGAAGTTGACGATTGGGGAAAGTCTTTTGTAGATCGCTACGTTTCAAGCGTCTAAATAGAACTTGGGTGTTCGCCCACCCTAGGTTGGGTTTTTACTAAAGGATCTCAGAAGATTCCGAATCTTTCCTATGGCTTTCCCGGCGCTGGGATGTAGTTTTGACCTTTCGCCTAAAGCCATGACTGCCGCTAAAAAAGCCCAAAAACACATGCGCCGCCGCCTTATCGCGGGTGCGTCTGGAGTGTTAGCAGTGATTGCCCTGTTTTTGCTTGTTCGTGCCTGTGGCTCATCGATAGATGGCCAAGGTTTTGGCGAAAGCGGAGAGGCAGTGGATCCGGGCAATATGTACGGCTTCTCTCTGGCCGAATATGCCCCAACGCGCTATCTCGTGAAGGACGGCCAAGCATTTGGGCACATGATGGATGTGCTCGGCGTACCTTATCCTAAAGTGGCCAATCTCCTACAGATGTCCAAAGGCACCTTTAATCCACGCCGCTGGAGGGCCGGAGATGCCTACTGGGTATTTCGAACCGCGGATAGCGCCTCCACTGCGCACTATTTCGTCTACGAGTCTTCGCAGACAGAGTACATCATTTTTGGACTCGATAGCCTGTATGTTCAAGCGGTCGAGCGCCCCACTAAGGTCGTTCAGCGCATCGTTGCCGGGACCATTGAAAGTTCCTTGTATGAAACCCTTTCCAATCAGAATGTGTCGCCTGCCGTAGCCGTTAGATTGAGCGAGGTATATGCCTGGACCATTGACTTCTTCAGAATTCAAAAAGGGGACCGTTTCGAAGTCATTTTCGAGGAGCGTTACGTAGATGATACCTCCTTTGTTGGAACAGGAAAAGTGCTTGGCGCCCGCTTCGTGCACAATGGGAAACCATTTTATGCATTCCGCTTTGAGGATGAGGCTAGCGGCATTCGGGATTTCTACTCGGAAGAGGGCGAAGGCCTCAAGCGAATGTTCCTCAAGGCACCATTGGAATTTGCCCGCATAACGTCGCGCTATTCCAAAAACCGTTTTCATCCGGTCCAAAAGCGTTGGAAGGCCCACCTGGGCACCGATTATGCGGCGCCTACGGGTACCCCGATCCTCGCCACGGCGGGAGGAACGGTCATAGCAGCGACCTACACCAGTGCAAATGGCAACTACGTCAAAATCAAACACAACGGCACGTATACGACCCAGTACCTGCACATGAGCCGAATTGCCAAAGGCATGCGCAACGGGACTCGCGTGGAGCAGGGACAAGTCATTGGCTATGTGGGTTCAACAGGCTTGGCTACTGGGCCACACGTTTGCTACCGATTCTGGAAAAACGGCAAGCAAGTGGATCCCCTGCGCGAGCCTATGCAGCGCACAGAACCGTTACCTGCCAAACTCTGGGCTAGCTATGAGGCGCACATGGCGCCGCTCAAAGCACAGATCGATTCCATCGCTGCCTTAGCAGAGTAGGTCCCCGGAAAGCAGTCGACTTTCTATCCAGGACTTAGCCCACCACCACGTTCACAATACGGCCAGGCACGACGATGATTTTTCGAATCTTCTTCCCCTCCATGTAGCCCTCCGTTTTCTCATGGGCACGTACGAGTGCTTCCACCTCAGCCGGGGTGCTCGCGGTAGGAACCTCCACAAAGAAGCGCGTCTTCCCGTTAAATTGAACGGGATACTGAATAGCGTCTTCCACCAAATACTCCGGATTTAATACCGGGAATGGGGCATATGCGATGCTGTGTGTTCCGCCCATATGCTGCCAGAGTTCTTCGGCCAAGTGCGGCGCCAGTGGCGAGAGAAGGACGGCAAAGTCGAGCAACGTAGACTCCGAAATAGAGGCTTGCCCGGACCAGTCATTGACGGCAATCATCATAGCGCTGACGGTGGTGTTGAAGGACAAGTTTTCCATGTCTTTCTCCACTTTTTCAATGAGCTTATGCAGCGTCTTTAACTCGCTTTTATCGGCGGGGTGGTCCACGCGCTTGTCC
>DLWR01000151.1:0-1247 GCA_003444795.1 Cryomorphaceae bacterium | reverse complement strand
TCGGCGGGTTGGTCCACGCGCTTGTCCATGAGTCGAGTGACTTTCCGCAAAAAGCCTGTCACGCCGCTAAGACCTTTCGTGTCCCATGGTTTGGACTGCTCCAAGGGGCCCAAGAACATTTCGTATAAGCGAAGTGCATCTGCGCCGTGTTCCGCACAAATGTGATCCGGATTGATCACATTGTGTTTGGACTTGGACATTTTCTCTACTTCGCGGTCAAGTTTAATGGGGCCGTTTGCAGGTTCAAAGGTGGCCTCCGCAAGCTCAGGTAGCCAAGCTTTGAATCCTTCGAGGTCCAGCTCGTCCTTGTCATTTGCAAACCGAACATCCACGTGAATGCGCTGTGTTTTGCGACCCGCAATAGCCTCCGAACTCACATAGGTCTGGCTGCCCTCCAAACGATGGACAAAGGCGGAAATGCCCTGAATCATCCCTTGGTTCACCAATTTTTTAAAAGGTTCGGCAAAAGGGATATGGCCTAAATCGCATAAGAAATGTCCCCAGAATCGGGCATAGAGCAAGTGGCCTGTACCGTGTTCGCTACCTCCCACATAGAGGTCCACTTGGTTCCAATAATCGACTTTGTCTTTAGCGGCAAAGGCACCATCGTTCTGCGCATCCATGTAGCGGAGGAAGTACCATGAACTTCCAGCCCATCCAGGCATAGTTGTCGTTTCTAGGGGCAGACCTTCGGCCGAATGCCAAGCAGCAGCGCGTGCTAGCGGAGGTTCACCGTCCTCAGTGGGCAGATAGGCGTCCACATTAGGCAGAACCAAGGGTAGTTCCTCAAGGGGAAGCGTTTCAGGCACCCCGTTGCGGTAGGCAACAGGAATGGGCTCGCCCCAGTAGCGCTGGCGGCCAAAAACGGCATCCCGCAAACGGTACTGAATCCGACGCTCGCCTAAGCCTCGCGTTTCCACTTCAGCAATGGCGCGTTCAATGGCTTGTTTTACCTCCAATCCATTCAAAAAGTCTGAGTTCACCAGCGTCCCTTCCTTGGCATCGTAGGATTCCACCGAAAGGTCTCCGCCCGCAACGACTTCTTGAATGGGCAATTGGAAATAGGTAGCAAATGCATAGTCCCGGCTGTCGTGGGCGGGTACGGCCATGATGGCGCCTGTGCCATAGCCCATCAGTACATAATCGCTCGTCCAAACAGGAATGGGCTGGCCCGTGAAGGGGTGGGTGGCATAGGCGCCAGTGAAGGCTCCACTAATGGTTTTGGTATCTGCCTGACGGTCGCGCTC
>DLWR01000146.1 GCA_003444795.1 Cryomorphaceae bacterium | reverse complement strand
AGTCTCTGAACGCCACCGACATCGCTTTGAATTTAACAATGCATACTTGGCCGAACTCGAAGCCGCAGGCATGGTGGCTGCCGGAATTAATCCTGAAACCGGTTTGGTTGAAATTGTTGAAATCCCGAGCCATCCTTGGTTTGTGGGCGTCCAATTCCATCCAGAATACAAATCCACAGTGGCCAATCCCCACCCTTTGTTCGTGGCCTTCGCTGCTGCGGCTATGACCCACAAGAATTCCTGATATGTTGGAAGAAAAATCGATTGATCGCAATCAAATTATTGGCTTCGTACTGATCGCGGCCATTTTGTTCGGTATGAGCTTTTGGGCTTCCGAACTTCAGCCCGATTCCCCTGAACAAGCGGCTGTGGCTACGGTCGAAGAAGTTGCAGTGGAACAATCCGTTTCAGATGCCATCCCTGTTCAGGTCACTGTTCTAGACAGCGCCTCTCCAGCCCCTGAGGTCGTCGTATTGGAAAATGACGTGGTGAAGTACACGTTTACTACGGCGGGCGCACAACTCCAAAACGTGGAGCTCAAAGACTACAAGCGCTACAACGGGGAAGACCTTTATTTGGTAAATGGCCGCCAGTCCATGACTGGTGCGCATGAGGGCGTCTTTACGGCAATCCTCAGCCAGGGGAATAACGGTAGCCAGGCACTTACGATGACCTCCGGCGCAACTACTTGGACCTATACCTTGGGGGATGGCTACGGCCTAGCTTGGGCGTTGGATATTGAAGGTGCGGCCAATGTGACCTTAGATTGGAAGCAAGATGGAATTCGGAATGAAAAGAGTCTGAAGAACGAAGCGCAGAATACTTCCACGTATTTCTGGGATGCCGTCGATGAGTCAGACGATTATTTGAGCGATGGCCGCGATGACGAAGAAACCGTCTCCAACATTAGCTGGGTAGCGCACAAGCAGCAGTATTTCTCCAGCATTTTCGCGACAGAAACTCCTTTTACGACCGCTCACCTTTTGACTAAAACGCCAGAAGTCAGTGACACGGGACATACGCGATTGTTCCGTTCCGAGCTGACGATTGCGGGAAGCAACGGCGGGGTCCACGCGAAAGGAATGTGGTACCATGGTCCAAACAAGTACAACACCTTAAAGGGCTTTGATCAGCACTTTGATGAAATCATTCCCTTCGGCTGGGGCATTTTTGGCTGGATTTCTAAGGGGGCCGTCATCCCTATGTTTAACCTGTTTGACAACTTTGGTTGGAACTATGGATTCATCATCTTCTTGATGGCCTTAATCATCAAAGTGGTACTGTCCCCATTGACCTTCTCTTCCTACAAGAGCATGGCAAAAATGCGCGTTCTTAAGCCCGAGCTGGACGAAATCAACGAACGCCACAAGGACAGCGACGCAGTGAAGAAACAGCAGGAGGTTATGGCACTCTACCAAAAAGTAGGGGTAAACCCTTTAGGTGGATGTATTCCCCAATTGCTGCAGTTCCCCATTTTGATCGCGATGTTCCGCTTCTTCCCGGCAAGTATCGAGCTTCGTCAACAATCTTTCCTGTGGGCCGATGACTTGTCTGCGTATGACTCTGTGTTCGAATTTGGACAATGGTTCAGCATTCCCTTCTACGGTGATCACATCAGCTTGTTCACCATTTTGATGGCCATCTCCACCTATTTGTACACCAAGTTTAACAACTCCATGACGCCTCAATCGGGCAATAGCATGATGCAGCAGCAGATGGTGATTATCCAGTATTTGATGCCTGTCATGCTTTTGGTGTGGTTCAACAACTACGCATCGGGTCTTTCCTTTTACTATTTCGTGAGCAACATTTTGATTTTTGCTCAGCAGTGGGCGATCCGAAAGTTTTTCATTGACGAAGAAGCCATCCATGCCCAGCTCATGGCTAACAAAGCCAGTGGCAAGACCTCTAAGTTCCAAAAGCGCATGAACGATATGATGGAGGCCCAAAAAGAAGCCGGCAACCGTCGCATGCGCCGCATATACAAGTAAATGCTCCCGCAACAGCCCGACCTGTTCTTTAGAACCTGGCAAGCCGGAGACGGAACGTACCTCTTAAACTTGAACGCAGATCCCCGCGTCCTTCGATGGACCGGGGATTTGCCGTTTAAGGATGTCGCGGAAGCAGAAGCCTTTGTGCAGTCCTATGACCATTTTAACGTGCATGGATTTGGACGTTGGTTGGTCTTCCGCCGGAGCGACGGTGAATGCCTTGGGTGGTGTGGTCTGCGAAGGGGATCCCATGGCATAGACTTTGGCCTCCGTTGGTACCACCGCCATTGGAACCAGGGCTATGGCGCTAAAGCCGGGAAGGCGGTTCTAAAGTGGGCAGATGCACAACAGGTCGGCACGCTGTACGCCCAGCATCACCCCATGAATCACTATTCCGGGCGCCTTCTACTTTCTTTGGGTTTCACACTTTATGCTGCCTACTCGGGCAGCGAACCGGGCTGGTTCACTTACCAAAGGCGCCCTTCATCCTGAGAATTTTCTATGGGAAGCATGCAGGCAAAAAAAACGCCCCGCTTCCGCGGGGCGTTATGCTTGGAGCTATTTACGTTCTTAGCCTTCGTAGCCGTTGACAAACAACACGCCAGCGGTACCGTCATAGCGCTCGGACCAAATGATGGTCACTACCTCGTACTCCACGCCGGGAAAAGAAGGAAGTACTTTGGGCAACTTGATTTGGATCGGAGTGTACTTAGAGCCAAAGATGTCTCCTTTGAAGTATGAACGGCCCAATGGGTTTACGGTATCCAAGGTGACACCCCACTCAAAGTCAGTTACACCTGAAACCACAGGAATGTGATCATGGGTGTAAATGTCGCCGGACTTCTTACCAACCGTATCCACGGCCCATGTAGAAGGCGTTGCGCCAGAACCGGTGGTCACGATGGGTACAGAAGAAACTTGGTTCAAATTGACGGGCATACCATTAACGGTGTACTCACGTGCCTCAATGCCCGTTGCGAGCAAATAGCTCTGGACGAAGTAAGACGTGTTCTTGCTGTCTTCAAAGAATTGAACCTTTACGTCTACAATGACCGTGTCACCCGTAGCATTCTCGTGGTGGACGTGCGCCACACCGACGACCGGTATTCCGCTCAAGGCGGCTGCAACAGGGCCTGAGATGCTCTGGCCTGCGTCTGCATTATTGACGTAGAAGTTAGGAACACCACTCGTTGGGAAGGTGTTGTTCAGCAAGGTTTGAACAGGGGTTTCAAGCAAGTCACCCGTGTGAGAAGCAAAGCCAATCGCGCGAATGTTTGAATCGCCATCCACATTGTACTTGCGCAGTTCTTTCAACATCAATGCCGCACCGTTGGGGCAGTATTGACACCAGGTACCCGTTGTTTCGATCAAGAATGCTTTTTGATCTTCCGTGACCACTAAGTCATCCGTGATGTATTTCTCGGGAGTGGGCTCGGGCTCGGGCTTGGTGCAGCTGGCAGCGACCAAAGCAAGCACAGCAAGTGAAAAAATCTTTTTCATGGGTTTAATCGTGTAGGATTCAAGGTCTAAATGTACGGCAATCCCGCCTACTTGTGTACTATGAAGCGCAGGGGAAGATGGTCGGATGCGCCTCCGTAGTACTTTCCTGCGTAAAAGGTGGGTTTTAGAGAGGGGAGGCGGATTTCATCAGAAGGCGAATTGAACCGTATTGCACGGTAATTCCCTTTCCATGAGGAAGATGCGACTTTCCAAACGCTGTCCAGATGGCTCCACTTTTGGCCAAAGGCAAAGGTGCCCCAATTCCCACAAAAGGGCACATGGTGATAGGCGAAGGTTTCCATCCATCCAGCGAGCGGACCCCGGGGATCGCTGTTCATGTCCCCCAAAATGAAATCTGAAGCGGTGTTCTGGCAAAACTGATGCAAGGAACCTTGTCGAAACGCAGGGTTGGATCGCCGACGCGATGGAAGGTGCCACCAACTCAGGGAAATGGTATCCCATGGAGCATGCCGTTGAGCAAAGACCGTGGTGATGGCGGCTCGAGAACCGTTCACGATGGCATTGAAGGTCAAATTTGCCTGCACGAGTTCCCACCGCTCGCCCTGGTAGAGCACCACGATGTCGATTCCACGGGTATCGGGGCCTTCCTCGTAATATTGCCACAAGGACCATTCCCAGGGCAGGCGCCTCACAATGTCTTCCATAACCGCGGGGGATTCGATCTCACAGAGTCCGATGAAATCAGGGGCACCAGGTCCTACGGCCGTCCGAATTCCCTTCGCAATCTGGGCCACCTTTCGGTAGTAGCGTTTGGACGTCCATTGAAGCCTTCCCTGCGGGGTGAAATCATCGTCTTTGGTACTCGGATCGTCCAAGGTATCAAAGGCATTTTCCACATTCCACCAAATGATGACCAGGGAGTCCGGGGCGATAGCATTTACAGATAAAGCACAGGGGGGAAGGGTTCCGTCCCGGCCGGACGCGTTCAGAACGGTCGCACAAAGGCCCGAAGAAACAAAAAGAGTCAACGCAATACGTATCCACCGAAGCATGCCGCAAGCTGCAACCACTGGGGCAGATAGCCGGAGAATTGGCGGTACAAATGCTTAACCCTCCATCACCCGGAACAAACAGGCATCCCCGTAGGATAGGAATCGGTAGTCCCTTTCTAGGGCCTCAGCATAGAGCCCCTTCCAAACGGGTCCAATGGCCGCAGCCACCAACAGCAACAATGTGCTCTGAGGCTGGTGAAAATTGGTCATGAGAAGGTCTACCATGTGGAAGCGATAGGGGGGAGCGAGAAGAATCTGGGTTTGTCCTTGATACTGGTTCAGGCCTCGGGCCCGCAGGTGCGCAGAAAGGGCCTCCAATGCTTCTACCCGGGAGCAAGCGGGTAAGCTGGAATCATAGGCCGTCCACTGGGCCAGCATGGAGGGGAGCTCAAGTCCAGCTTTGGCCATTTGCCCCAAGATGTACACACTTTCCAGAGTGCGGGCAGCCGTCGTTCCAACCGCCCAAATGGGCCGTCCGTCGCGAAGGGCTTCCAGCGTTTCCAACGACACGTGAATTTCCTCTGCGTGCATGGGATGCTCGCCCATGTGTTCCGCTGAAACGGGCTGAAACGTGCCTGCACCCACGTGAAGCTTAACTTTTTGCGTGGCCCAGCCCAAATCCCGGACTTCGTCTAGGCGCTCAGAAGTCCAATGCAAACCCGCCGTCGGCGCTGCCACAGAGCCTTCTGCTCGGGCAAAGACGGTTTGGTAGCGTTCGGAATCTGACGCCTCTGCACGGCGCTGCATATAGGGAGGTAAGGGCAAATTGCCCCGCTCTTCGAGCAGTTGAGACCAAGTGTTCGGCCCGTTCCACGTAAATCGAACCAAGGAGGTATCGCCTTCCACCCCTAGGCGTTCCGCAATAAGACCGTCCTGCACAAGAATGCGACCGGCTTTCCACTTTTTGGAGAAGCGCACTTTGCATCGGGCGATCAATTCGCCGCGGGCCACCATGGCCTCTTCCACGGAACCACTCACTGGACGGAGGTAGAAAAGTTCAAATGGCTGTGCCTCACCGCGCGAAAAAAAAAGTCGTGCTTGTACCACCCTTGTCTCGTTGAGCACCAGGTGTCCCCCTTGAGTGAACCCTAGGTCCTCCAGCGCGGTCGCCAGGTTCCAGACATGTCTGTGTGAGGTTTTCCCCGCTCCGTGGACCAAGAGCTTTGCCGCATCCCGAGGTTCCACGGCAAATTGAGCAATTCGGGCATCCGGCAAGGGGTAGGTGAAATCGGCAATCTGAAGCGCGCGTGGATCCATGGCCGCAAAGATAGCCGTGGCTTTGGCCTACCTTCGTGTTTATGCCCAAAGTCTTCCTGTCGGTCATCAATGATTTGCATTCGGACCAGCGCGTGCACCGAACGTGCATGGTTTGGCAGGAGATGGGCTACGAGGTAGTGCTTTCGGGCCGAACCTACCCCAATCCCGACCCCCTTTCGCGTCCCTACCGCACCGAACGTTTCAGCTGCCGCTTCCACAAAGGCCCGCTCTTTTACTTGGAGTTTCAGTGGCGCTTGTGGAAGGTCCTGCGCCGAGAACGCCCAGATGTCTATCTCGCCAACGATTTGGATACCCTCTGGCCAAATACGTATTGGGCCCGTCGCCGCGAAAAACCCCTGGTCTACGACAGCCACGAGTACTTTTTAGGAGCGCCCGAACTAGAATCACGCCCCTTCATCCAAAGCCTATGGCGTTGGGTGGAAAAGCGCTGCTTTCCGCACATTACCGCCGGGATTACCGTCAATGCGTCCATTGCGCAGGCCTACTATGCCGAATACGGGCAATCCATGGAGGTGGTTCGGAATGTCCCCTTGCTCCCCTCAGAAGGTCTGCCTTTCCATGCAACGGGGGATGATCAGCAGGAAACTCGACGGGTGACTGCATGTAAAGAACTCAACCTTCCCACGGATCGGCCCATATGGATCCTTCAAGGAGCGGGTATCAACGTGGACCGAGGCGCAGAGGAATTGTTGGAGGCTGTTGGGCAACATCCGTCTGCCCTTTTGCTCTTGGTGGGTTCAGGCGATGCAATCCCAGCCCTGCGAAAAACCGCCGATGCCCATGGTTGGACGGAAAGTAAAGTCCTCTTTGTTGGCCGCGTGCCGCGCGAGTCGCTCCGCCTGTACACCCAAGCGGCCCACCTAGGATTTTCCCTGGACAAGCCCAAAAGTCAAAACTACCGTTGGAGCCTCCCGAACAAATTGTTTGACTATTTCCAGGTGGGCCTGCCGGTCGTAGCAAGCGACCTCCAAGAAGTCGTGGCGCACCTCGGCGCGGCCGGAAAAGTGCTACCGGAGACCACTCCCTCCGCTATTCTCGAAGCAGCTGAGGCCCTCCAAGACCCGCGGACGTACATGGAAGCTTCACAGGCCGCCCAACGTGCCGCCCATCGCTACCATTGGGAACATGAAAAGGCCACTTGGAAGTCCCTGATTCGCCGGTTGCATGGCGAACAGACGGTTCACATTTGGTCCATGGATCGCTTGGAACCACCTCCTTACGGGGGTACCCTAGAGGTAGTTGGACAGGTCGATGCGCTCGTCAATGATGGCTACCAAGTGGTCGTGCACGCCACGGCCAAAGGGGGCTACGCACATCTCAAAGCCTTGTCCCTTCAGGAGCATCCGGGCGTTCAATTCAAAACCTACCGTCGAAATGTCTGGGCCATCCTTTCGCTATTCCGGCCCTACACGGTAGGGAGCCGGTCCACGTCCCACCTGAAGGCTGCCCTAAAAACCGCCAAGGGCCTTCACCTCGTGCAAGGCACCCATTTAACCGGTTTAGATTTCCCGCCAACCGCCATTC
>DLWR01000113.1 GCA_003444795.1 Cryomorphaceae bacterium | reverse complement strand
GCGCGGCACGTCGCACCACCCAGGTAACAACGTAGGTATTGGCAAAGACCACACCTTGTACGCGTTGACCGATGGATTGGTTGAATTCAAAAAGAAAGCAGGCAACAAGAGCTTTGTCTCGGTTGTTCCCTTCACCGAAGGGGGCGAAGCCTAATTGCTTAACCAACAAAAGACCTACCCCCTGTCGCCGTAAAAAGCTGCAGGGGGTTTTTTAGTTTTACACGATGCTACAACTCACCACAATTCGTCAAGACGCCGAGGGCGTCATCGCTGCCTTAGGCAAGCGCCAATTGGATGCCCGCCCCGCCGTGGAGGCACTGCTTGCCCTCAACGAGCAACGTCGCCACCTTCAGGCGGAAACGGAAAACCAACAAGCCGAAGCCAACCGCCTCGCCAAAGCCATTGGCGTTTTGTTCCGCGAGGGCAAGGCGAGTGAAGCCGATGCGCTGAAAGTGCAAAGTGCCGCCATCAAGGAACGCATGTCGGAGCTCGCTGCGGATCTGTACCGCTTGGAAGAGCAAGAGCGTGCTCAACTCGTGGCATTGCCCAACACCCCGCATGTTTCGGTGGCTTCGGGCAAGTCGGCTGAAGACAATGAGGTGGTGCGCACCTGGGGCTCGGCTCCAAATTTGGGCGAAGGACATGTCCCCCACTGGGAACTCACCGAGCGCTACAAATTGATTGACTTTGAACGCGGAGTGAAAATCACGGGTGCAGGTTTTCCTGTGTACACCGGCCAAGGAGCTCGCCTGCAGCGCGCTTTGATTCAATTCTTCTTGGACCGCAACACCGCCGCCGGCTACATGGAAGTTCAACCTCCCCACTTCATCAATGAAGCCTCGGGCTTCGGAACGGGCCAGTTGCCCGACAAAGAGGGCCAGATGTACCACATGACGGAGGACAACTTGTACGCCATCCCCACGGCCGAAGTGCCCGTTACCAATTTGCTGCGCGATGAAATCGTGGCAGAGGCGGACTTGCCCATCAAGATGACGGCCTACAGCCCTTGCTTCCGCCGAGAGGCAGGCTCCTATGGAAAGGATGTGCGCGGCCTCAACCGTTTGCACCAATTTGACAAAGTGGAAATTGTCTGCGTGGAGCACCCCAGCAAATCATACGACCGCTTAGAAGAAATGGTGGCCCATGTGGCCGGCCTTTTGGAGGATTTAGGCTTGCACTACCGCATCTTGCGCTTGTGCGGTGGAGACATGGGATTCACGTCCGCTTTGACGTACGACTTTGAAGTGTGGTCTGCTGCACAGGAGCGCTGGCTGGAGGTTTCTTCCGTTTCCAACTTTGAAACGTTCCAAGCAAACCGTCTCATGCTTCGCTACCGCAGTACCGAGGACCAGAAGCCCCATTTGGCCCATACGCTGAATGGATCGGCCCTCGCATTGCCCCGCGTGGTTGCCGCTTTGTTGGAAAATAACCAAGGCCCCGAAGGAATCGTCATCCCAGAAGTTCTGCGCCCCTACACGGGCTTTGACCGCATTACGGCATGAAAAAGGTCTGGATTTTTGGGCTTCTGCTTTCCCTAGCAGGATGCTCCTACCCCTATGAGGAGGATTTGACTGTGCTCGAAGCAGATACCCAGTCTGCGCTGACGGCCTTGCAAGGTCTGTACGAAGAGGGTATCGAAGCGGACTACGCGGATTTGGAAAGGCATGCCTCCATTGCCCGCACGAAGCGCTTTGATTCGGTCCATGAACCCTTCTTCCGGAACGAATTTGAGGTCTTGAAATACCATTACCGCCAAACCAGCCGATGGTTTGAGCTTCAGACCCATTCGGAGTGGGAAGCCCAGCTCATTTACGGCTTGGAACAGGTGCAGGCCTTGAAGCACGACGCCGAAAAGGGGCTCATCGCGGAAGAAGCGCTTCGCCAAGCCCTGGAAAGTGAGAAGAACGCCTTGCTCCCTCTGATCGCGGAGGTGGAAACTAGCTGTGCCGCCATGCGCGAATTGATGGCCGAACATGACAGCCTGGACAATCACTGGCAAGTGATGTGGGATCGCTGGGAAAATCCGAACTTGTAAGCATGTACATCTACAACGTCACCATCAACATCGACGACAGTGTCCACGAAGAGTGGAAGGGCTGGATGATGGGGGTGCACATTCCGGAAGTATTGGCCACGGGCCTTTTCCAGGATTGCCGCTTTACCCGCGTCATGGTAGACGAAGAATCCGGAACGACCTATTCCATCCAATACCGCTTCAAAGACATGGTGGACTTCCAGCTCTACCAGCAGATGTACGCGCCTGCTTTGCAAGCGAAAACCAAAGAACGCTACGAAGGCAAATTTGTCGCCTTCCGTACGCTTTTAGAACTCATCGACGAACAAACCCCTTGACCCCATGAAAAACGCTTTATTCTTTTCAGCAGCCCTGGCTGCGTTGACCTTTGGCGCTGCCGCCCAGTCGGACCAAGCATCGGGCAAATCCGAGGTAATGACTCCCCAAAAATTGTGGGAACTCGGCCGAGTCAGCCTGGACGACGTGAACGAGAATGGCTTGGTCCTCTTTGGGATTTCCCACTACGACACGGATGCCAACCGTGGCAACCGCGACCTGTACTTGGGAGAATTGGCTACCGGCGAATACACGGTTTTGCACGAAACCAAAGCCAGCGAATATGGTGGCTTTTTCCTCCGGGGCGGTGAGCGCTATGGCTACTTCTCTGGCGGTCAACTTTGGCTGGACAAGGTGAATGGTGCCATGACTGAACTTCCCGTGGTTTTGACCGATGTTGAAGGCGGAATGGGAGACGCCAAAGTGGTGGAGTTGAACGATGGCCGTCTCCTCGTGGCTTTTGTGACCCGTGTTCAAATGGATCAGACTCCCGCGCAACGCCCCCCAGAAGCCCCAAAAGCGAATTACGCAGTCTACGACGACCTCATGTACCGCCATTGGGACAGCTGGACGGACTACTCCTACAACCACATTGCCTACATGGTGATAGATCCCAGCAAGACTTCTGCGACGGGCAAGTTTACCGACATTATGGCGGGTGAAAAAGCGCATAGCCCACTTCCTCCTTTTGGCGGCGGCGAAAGCTTTGACATCAGCCCCGACGGCCGCTTCATCGTCTACGCCAGCAAGAAGGTGGCAAGCGGCAAAGAGTTCGCTTTGCATACCGATAGCAAGCTTTACCTATACGACCGTGAATCCGGCCGCACAAGCACCTTGCACGGCTTGCCTGGATACGATAACCATCCCACTTTTTCGCCAGACGGAAAATGGTTGGCTTTTGTCGCCATGCCCGAAGATGGCTATGAGAGCGATGTGAACCAACTCTACATTGTAGACGTAGCATCTGCAGGAGAAAAGCGCGAACTCCAGCCTGTTGTTGCGGCCGAATATATCAACGACTTTAAGTGGGTTTCCTCCTCGAGCATTGTCTACAACGAGACGACAGAAGGTACCCAGCAACTCCGCCGTCTGGATTTGATGACGGGTAAAAACGGCTTGGCCGCCAAAAAAGTGACCTCGTTGACCTCGGGCGACTATAACTATGGAGGATTTGGCGTTTCCGGCAACACCGTTATTGCCGAGCGTCAAGACCAAAATCACGCCACAGAACTCTTCCTCTTAAACCTCAAGAAAGAGGAGGTCGCTGCGAAATCCTTTACCTCAGAGAACGCCTCCTTGTACGAAGATTTGGCCATGGGCAAAATTGAAAAGCGTTGGATTCCCACGAGCGACGGAGGCAAGATGCTTACCTGGGTCTTCTTCCCTCCCAATTTTGACCCTGAAAAGAAGTACCCCACCCTGCTCTATTGCCAGGGCGGTCCCCAAAGTGCGGTCAGCGCCTTCTACAGCTACCGATGGAACTTCCAATTGATGGCTGCGCAGGGCTACATCGTGATTGCTCCTAACCGCCATGGCGTTCCTGGATTTGGCAAGGAGTGGAATGAGCAAATCTCCGGTGACTGGGGCGGTCAAGCCATGCGCGACTACCTCGCCGCGGTGGACACCTTGGCCAAAGAGTCCTATGTGGATGCCAACAAGCTTGGTGCAGTAGGAGCTTCGTATGGCGGGTACTCCGTCTACATGTTAGCAGGCATCCACGAAAACCGCTTCAAAGCCTTGATCAGCCATTGCGGCCTCTTCGATATGAAGAGCTGGTACTTGACCACGGAAGAATTGTTCTTTGCCAATAAGGACGTGGGTGGACCCTATTGGACGGCGGAAGTGCCCAAGGCCTACACGGACTACAACCCCATGAACTTTGTGCA
>DLWR01000013.1 GCA_003444795.1 Cryomorphaceae bacterium | reverse complement strand
CTGTTGGCAAAGCCAGAGGCTGGTTGGGGGTTTGGGCGGTGCGCTTCGAGCACCCCGGTTTTACCCCAGAGGATCCTATATCCATCCCCCATCGCTACACTCGCCGAGAAGACATCGAGGCGGTTGGCCTCATGACTGCCATCATTGCCTGGGGACGACGCAGCAGCATAGTGCAGTCCGCAAATGCCATGTTTGCCGACTTGGGCGATTCCCCTGTCGCTTTCTTGGTCGACTCCAGCGAGGAGGACCTGCTGGCTCTCACCTGGGCGCACCGAACCTTCCTTCCCGAGGATGGCTGGCGATTTATGCGAGCTCTTCAAGCGTGGTACCGAAACCATTCTACCCTAGAGCACGCCTTCGCTGCTCGTCGTGCGGAATCCGACTTTGGTCCTGCTATTGATCGTTTCAGAGAGACCTTTGCGGGCAATTGGCTACATACGCGCTCCGCGAAGCACCTTGCTTCCCCCGCCCAAGGGTCTGCCGCCAAGCGTCTCCACCTTTTTTTGCGTTGGATGGTGCGGTCTGAGGCGCGGGGTGTCGATTTTGGGCTTTGGACGAGCCTCTCCCCACGCCTCCTCTCCTGTCCGCTAGATGTTCACACCGGTAACGTAGCACGAGATCTAGGAATACTTTCCCGCAAGGCGAATGACCGGAGAACGGTATTGGAACTAGATACAGCCTTGCGCGCCATGGACTCAAAGGATCCCGTGAAATACGATTTTGCGCTCTTTGGTTTAGGAGAGTCGGGATGGTTGCAAAAATCCCTTGGCAAAGGAGCTTAAAGACCCCTACCTTCCGACCTATGAGCAGTGCCCCTCTCGCCGAACGCATGCGCCCCAAAAGCCTCGAAGGGTATGTGGGCCAGCAGCACATTGTTGGGCCAAATGGAGCCCTACAGCCCGCATTGGATCAAAAACGCCTGCCCTCCCTCCTGTTTTGGGGACCTCCGGGTGTTGGAAAGACTACCCTCGCTCAGCTTCTGGCGTCGCATGTCGATCGACCCTTCACGGCCATGAGTGCCATTTCCAGTGGGGTCAAAGACGTTCGGGATGAGATTCAGCGGGCAGAAAAAGAACGCATGTTCCACCCAGAGGGACGGGTGCTCTTCATCGATGAGATCCATCGCTTCTCCAAATCCCAACAGGACGCGTTGCTCGCGGCGGTCGAAAAAGGGACCATCACCCTCATCGGGGCGACGACAGAAAACCCAAGCTTTGAGGTCAATTCGGCGTTGCTTTCTCGCTGCCAATTATTCGTTTTACAATCGCTCGAAGAGGATGATTTGACTCCTCTGGGAATCAAGGCCTTAGAAACAGATGCTTTTCTTAAAAGTACAGGAGTTCAGACAGTTGATTTTCAGGCGATTTACGCCTTTACAGGTGGCGACGGCCGTCGATTCTTGAACACGTTGGAGAGCTTGTGCCTAGTAGCCAAAAACCAAGGCGAATCAGCCATTGATGCCTCGTTTGTGGGTGAACATGCCCCTAAAATGGCCCCGCGATACGACCGGGCTGGCGACCAACATTATGATATCGCATCTGCCTTGATTAAGTCCATTCGGGGGAGTGATCCGCAGGCAGCCGTCTACTGGCTGGCTCGTATGATTGCAGGCGGGGAAGCGCCGACCTTCATTGCGCGTCGCCTCGTAATTGCCGCAGCAGAAGACATTGGCCTTGCGAATCCACAAGCTTTAACGGTGGCAACGGCCTGTTTTCAAGCAGTGGAGCGCCTCGGTATGCCGGAAGGACGGATTCCGTTGAGTGAATGCGCCATTTATTTGGCCAGCAGCCCCAAGTCCAACCGCGCCTACCTCGCTATTGACAAGGCTTTGCGTGCCGTCGAACAAACGGGTGATTTGCCCGTACCAGCTCACCTTCGGAATGCCCCAACCAAAACCATGAAGGAACTAGGCTTTGGCGCTACGTATCAGTATCCCCATGACTTTCCGGGAAGTTTCGTGTCTCAAGCCTACCTTCCCGACGGCCTTACAAACGCGGATTTTTACCAACCCGGAGACAACCCCACGGAGGCCCGATTGGCGGAATGGCTCAACGCCCGGTGGTCGAAATAATCTTGATTTCAGTGCGCCGATTGAGCGCCTGACCCTCTTCCGTTTCGTTCGAGGCGACTGGACGACTCGCCCCATATCCCTTCGTCTGCATGCGGTCTTTGGAGACCCCTTGCAACGCTAAAGCCTCCAAAACGGCTAATGCACGTTTTTCACTGAGTACTTGGTTGTATGCGGGGGACCCTTGATTATCGGTGTGCCCTTCAATTTGAATCTGCAAGGCGGGATTCTCCTCCAGCCACTTCGCTACACGGTGAATTTCAACCATTGACGCAGGAAGCAGAACGGCATCATCAAAGGCGAACAAAAGGTTGTTCAAACGAAAGGCATCGCCCACATGGGTCTTTCGCAGGTAAACGGTATCGATCTGAACGTTCCCAACGCGCTCTTCTGTCAGTAGGCGGTAGCTTTCAAAATTGTAGCCCGGCGCTTGGACGCTGAAGGCCATCTCCGTGTTCAGGGGCAAGCTGGTTTCAAACAAAAAGCCTAAGTGCGTGACCTCTTGCTCCAATCCTTGACGGGAAATGGACCACTTTGCCGTGGAAATCGGCTTTCGACTTTCCACATCCACCGCATAAACTTCCAACCAAACAATAGGGGTTGCGGCAGCAGACTCTGGCAGTTCAAACTCAAAAATTACCGGCAAATTGTGCGAATTAGGTGCCATATCCCAGCCGTATGTAGAGACCTCCTCTTCCCAGACGGATTCTCCCAAGAGCCCCCCGGAGAGAAAGCCACTACGCCCATCGGGGGCCACGACGAGGCCAAAATTGTCCAAGTGATCGTTGATCGGGAATCCGAGGTTTTCAGGGGCAGACCAGCTCCCATCGGCTTGCCATTCAGACTTATAGAGATCCATGCCCCCCATGCCCACATGACTGGTGGAACCAAAATAAAGGGTCTTGCCATCTGCATGCAGGAAGGGGCTGAATTCGTTTCCAGTTCCGTTTATCATGGCGGGTAGCATCTCCGCCTTGCTCCAGTTTTCCCCATCCCATCGGCTCAACCAGATGTTAGAGTGGCTGCCCATTTTTTTGGAATCGCGGACAAAAAAGAGGTACTGGCCATCCGCCGAAAGGCAGGGCTGCGTTTCCCACTGGGGCGTGTTGATCGCCGCGCCCATATTTTTCCCCTGGGTCCAGCCCAAGGCTGTGAGATCTGAAAGGTAGATGTCACAGGAGCCGTAGCCGTCTTCGCGCTCACAGCCGGCAAAAACCATGCGGCGCTCATCCCCTTGAACAGAAACCGCCCCCTCGTTCAACAAGGTGTTGATCCAGCCTCCCACTTTGTGCGGACTGGCCCAGCCGAGCGTATCGGTGGCAAAAGTGGCGAAGATGTTCTCATCTATTGGCGTTCGATGGTAATTGCGGCCCGTGAAGTAGAGCGTGCTTTGGTCTCCAGAAATACTGGGAAAGAAGTAGGATTCGGGATATAAACGACCGGTCTGGGCATTTTTAATGCTTCGAGGCTCGACGCCTGGGGATGGATGTTGACGGGCTTGGAGTCCAAAGGCTGCATTGGCTTGCATCCGTATAGCGTCGGCGACTTGGGCGTCAGGGAGGCGTTCCAGTTTCAAATACTCCTCCCAAGCGCTGAGCGATGTGCGATAGCCCCCAAAGCCCAATGCCGCACGTCCAAGGTTGAAGAAACCTGCGCGGGCAGCACCCGTCTGTCCTGCTTCGCGAAAGGCTCTAAAGCACTGCACGGAGTCCCCGCGATCTTCATAGAGTTCTCCTAGGGCGAGCCA
The DNA here is from genome assembly GCA_003444795.1 of Cryomorphaceae bacterium. Taxonomy (GTDB): domain Bacteria; phylum Bacteroidota; class Bacteroidia; order Flavobacteriales; family Schleiferiaceae; genus TMED14. Next base: position 2,659 of record DLWR01000013.1, on the reverse strand, counting down.
AGCGGCTGGATAGACGGGGTCCAGCTTGACAGCGCGTAAAAAAAACTTCTCCGCTTTGTCGGTACTTCCTCCGGGTTGCAGGTATTCGCGAATGCCTTTTTGGTAGGCGGAAACAGCGGCTCGGTTTTGGCCCAAAAGGCCAAGATTCCATCCACAAAGGAGCGTTAATAAAAGAAGGTGTTTCCGCATGGTGCTTCCACGAAGGTACGCTCCTAAAATTGTAACTTTGTGCCTTAATAAGCCACTATGGGAGCTTCATCGTTTGACCAAGTCAAACAGGTATTTACGGATTTCCTAGAGCAAAACGGGCAGCGCAAGACACCCGAGCGATACGCCATACTCCACGAAATATACTCCCACGAAGACCACTTTGACATTGAGACCTTGTATGGGTCTATGAAAGTCAAAAATTATAGGGTTTCCCGCGCCACCTTGTACAACACCATGGAATTGCTGTTGCAGAGTGGTTTAGTACGCAAGCATCAGTTTGGGCAGAATCAGGCTCAGTATGAGAAATCCTACTTCAACAAACAGCACGACCACGTAATTCTAGTTGACACTGGCGAAGTCAAGGAATTTTGTGACCCTCGCATCCAACAAATCAAGGAGAGCATTGAAGAAGTGTTTGGTGTCGAAGTAACGGGGCACCAACTATACATCTACGCAAAAACGAAAACAGCATGAGCCAAGGAGCAGATATCCTGCTTGGCCTCCAATGGGGGGACGAAGGAAAAGGGAAAATTGTTGATGTTTTAACCCGTAAATATGATGTGGTTGCGCGCTTTCAGGGCGGTCCAAATGCTGGCCACACCTTGGAATTCAATGGCATCAAGCACGTGCTGCACACCATTCCATCTGGAATTTTTCATGAAAATGCCTTGAATATCATTGGCAATGGTGTGGTGATGGACCCCATCATTTTCTGCAAAGAAATTGACAAATTGCTCGACATGGAGCCCAAGTGCTTGGATCGGTTGGTCATTTCACGCAAAGCGCACCTAATCTTACCCACCCACCGAATGCTTGATGCGGCATCAGAGGCGGCAAAAGGAAAGAATAAGATTGGTTCGACCCTCAAGGGCATTGGACCTACCTACATGGACAAAACAGGCCGAAACGGATTGCGCATTGGTGATTGTGAGTTGCCCGACTTCATGACGCGCTATGAGGCGCTCAAGAAAAAGCATTTGGAGCTGTTGGGTGACTTTGAAGCTCCCTTTGATTTTACCGAGGCAGAGGCACAGTGGATGAAGGCCGTAGATCGTTTGCGCGCCATGCAGTTAGCAGACACGGACGTTCTGATCCAAGAAACCTACAAGTCTGGAAAGAAAATCCTCGCAGAAGGAGCGCAAGGCACGCTGTTGGACGTGGATTTTGGCACCTATCCTTTTGTGACGTCCTCCACGACGACCGCTGCCGGTGCGTGTACCGGTTTGGGTCTCGCACCCAATCGAATTGGAGAGGTCATCGGCATTTTCAAAGCGTATTGTACGCGTGTAGGCAGTGGCCCCTTCCCCACGGAATTGGACAATGACCTGGGCCAAGCGATTCGCGACAAAGGCCATGAATATGGCAGCACCACGGGCCGTCCACGTCGCACCGGCTGGTTGGACTTGCCCGCGCTCCGCTACGCGGTGGAAGTGAACGGCGTTACTCAGCTCATGATGATGAAGGCGGACGTGCTTTCTGGACTGAAAGAATTGGAAGTTTGCACGGCCTATGAGTACCGTGGCGAGACCATCACTCACTTACCCTACAGCTTGGAAGAGGACTTGATTACGCCGATTTACACCACCCTTTCCGGATGGGACGAAGACCTAACTGGCGTGACAGATGTAAAGAATCTTCCTACTTCCCTTGAGGCCTACACGCGTTTCATTGAGCAAGAAACGGGCGTTCCTGTCGTTCTTATCTCTGTGGGACCTGATCGCGAACAAACCCTTTGGCGTGCATGAAACGGCTTGTAGCCGTTTTTCTCTGCTTGCTGGGACTCAGTGCACATGCACAGTTGAGGCCGGGTCAACGCGTCGATATTCTGCGTTCAGGATCGATTACTGTCAAACGAACGGATAACGGCCCTGTGACCATTCTCCGGGGAGATGTCGCTTTAAAGAATCGAGATGGCGTCTTTTACTGCGATTCGGCCCGTTGGTGGCGTAAAGACGACCGATTCGTAGCCTTCGGTCAGGTCCGGTACCAAGGAAATGAGGGCGTGCGATTGCGCTCACAGCACATGGATTACAGCAAAGGCATTGCGTTTTTGCGCGGCAATGTGGTTTTGGTTCACAAGGGTCAAACACTCAAAACACCCACCCTGCGCTACGACACAGAGGCGGAAACTGGGCAGTTCTTGCAAGGGGCAGAAATTGAAACAGAAGACGGAACGCTCACCTGCCAATCCGGACGGTATTCCGCCTCAGAAGAGCATTTCGTGTTTGAGGGTAAGGTGCATGCAGTGACTGAATCCTACGTTCTGGATTGCCCAAAAATGGAACAATGGCCCAGTCAGCATCGCTACTATGTGCCAAAACCGGGCATCGCTCAATCCAAGGTTACTTCCGGGGATTCCTACCGGTTACGTGGCTTCATGCGCTTTGGTCGGGCTTGGATGTGGTCCTCCTCGGATGGGCAGTCATCCGCTTTTTCCAAAGGCGTTGAA
>DLWR01000156.1 GCA_003444795.1 Cryomorphaceae bacterium | reverse complement strand
GTCCAAAAGCCTTCATTGCCATTACTGCGGTCAATCACGGCAACCCACTGCCCACTGCCCGTCCTGTGGAAAATCGGCATGGCAATGGCGCGGGATGGGGACGGAGCGCGTACAGGAAGCGGTGGAAGAACTCTTCCCGCATGCGCGCGTGCTGCGCATCGACTCGGACAGTACGCGCAAGAAGGCCGCCATGTCCCAATATGTGGATTGGTTAGAACGTCGCGAAGTGGATATCGTCGTCGGCACCCAAATGGTGGGGAAGGGCCTGGATATTCAAGGCCTGGATGTCGCGGTCATTCTGAATGCGGACAATGCTCTGCAATTGCCGGACTTTCGGGCGCATGAACGGGCGTTCCAATTGTTCACGCAGGTAGCGGGCCGAACAGGCCGCCGTGATGCCCCAGGCCACGTGTACATACAAACGGCAACGCCGGAACATCCTGTACTCTTGGCCGTTCAATCGGGCAAATATGAAGCCATGGCGGACCAGCTCCTACTCGATCGTCAGACCCATCATTATCCGCCATTTGTCCGGATGATACGCTTGGAGGTTCGGCATCGTCGAGAATTTGTGGCACAGCAAGCAGCGCACTATCTCGCCGGCCAGCTGAATGCCGCTTTGGGAGGAGGGGTTCTAGGGCCAGATGCTCCCTCTGTGGGCCGAGTGAAAAATCTTTACTTGCAGCATTTGTGGTTGAAGTTGCCGGTGGAGCGAGGTCTTCCAGCCACAAAAAAACGCGTTCGCCAAACGGTGGACCAATTGACCTTCCATCCCGACTTCAAGTCGGTGAAGGTGGTTGTGGATGTGGATCCGTATTAATCTGCTTCCGCAGTAGTACCTTCATAACAGACATTTACTCAAAAAGGTACGAACTCATGCTTAAACGCTTCTTACTTGCTAGCGCCTGCCTGCTTGCGGCATGCCAATCTCCAACATCCACGTCAGATGAGTCTTCACGTGCCGACTACTTTGATCAAACGGGCCGGGAGGATGCTTGGACGGGCGGCGCACGACTCATTCCCATAGAGACTCCTCTGGGGACGTTTAATGTTTGGACCAAGCGCGTTGGAAATAATCCAAGCATCAAGTTGCTCTTGCTCCACGGCGGCCCAGGTGCAACGCATGAGTATTTTGAGTCTGCAGATAGCTACTTTCCCGGGGCAGGAATTGAATACTATTACTACGACCAACTGGGTTCTGGCAACAGCGACAATCCTCAGGACACCACCCTGTGGACCATTGATCGCTTCGTGGAAGAGGTGGAGCAAGTTCGTATCGCTTTGGGCCTCGATGCGACAAATTTCGTACTGATGGGCCATTCTTGGGGCGGTATTTTGGCCATGGAATATGCCCTTAAATACCAAGAAAACCTCAAGGGTTTGATCATTTCCAACATGGTGGCTTCGGCCCCTGAGTACAATGCCTACGCTCAGAATGTATTAGGTCCCCAGCTTCCGTCCGAGGTGTTGGAGGAGATCAAAGCATTGGAAGAGAAAGGGGCCTACACCTCTGAACGCTATTTGGGGCTAATCACCGAACATTATTACCCTGCCCATGTCCTTCGCCGTCCCTTAGATGCCTGGCCAGAGCCAGTGAATCGAAGCTTTGCAAAGCTGAACTACCCGCTCTACCTCTACATGCAGGGCCCGAGCGAATTCGGTATTGTCGGCAATGCCACCCTTCGGAATTGGGATAGAACGGCCGACCTCCCAGATATTCACGTTCCCACCTTGGCGATCGGGGCTGAATTTGATACGATGGATCCCCAAGCGATGAAGTACATCGCCGAGCATGTCGGGACGGGGACCTATTTGTTCTGTCCCGGGGGAGGCCATATGGCTATGTATGATGCAGCGGATACGTACTATCCCGGCATCATTGATTTCTTGCAGAAACTCTAGCCTTATTCGGCGTAGATGCCCACGTAACGGGTGGCTTCGCCTGTCTTGGATTTTTTGACTATCCCTTTGGCTGCACGGTACATTCCGGGCGAATTGAAGGTCATCGTCGCATTTCCGTCGGCGTCTATGCCAATGAGTCCGCCTTGGCCTTCTTCGGCGTTCAGGACGTCAAAAAGGACGGTATGGGCGGCGTCCGATAAATGCGCTTGGCCAAAGCGCATCCGAGCGTTCACTTGTGCAGCAACTGCCTCTCGAATGAAGTACTCCCCATGGCCGGTGCACGAAATGGCTGCCCCTTGGTCATCTGCGTACGTTCCGGCGCCCAAAACGGGGACATCCCCGACTCGGCCCCAGCGCTTGCCCATCATGCCACCTGTGGATGTGCCAGCGGCTAAATGGCCGGAACGATCTCTCAGCACCACTCCAACAGTTCCTAGCTTGTGCTGTTCCGCCCAACGGGCATACTGTTCGCGCCTTCTATTCGTGAGAAAGTAGTCGTTGCTAACGATAAAGTAGCCTCGGTCCATGGCAAAGGCTTCTGCACCTTCTCCAATCAGGAAGACATGCTCGCTGTGCTCCATAACATCTCGGGCCAAAGCGGCCGGGTGTGGAATGTGCTGCAGGCCAGCAACAGCCCCCGCTTTTTTTGTTTCGCCGTCCATGACAGAGGCATCGAGTTCGACACGACCGTCCGAGGTTACTACGGCCCCAATGCCTGCATTGAACAGGCTGTCATCCTCTAGCATCCCCAGCACCCGAACCACTACTTCCATGCGATCCACGCCACGATCCAACATGGCATACCCTGTGTCGACTACCCGTTCTAGGGAGGCGGTGACCAAGGCTTCCAATTCGGGCGTCATATTCTCCTTAGTGATCACCCCTGCGCCCCCATGGATGAGCAGGGCAGGGCCTTCAAATTGGAAGGCGTATGGATGTTTAGGTTTGGCTACTTGCCAGCTGAAAACAAGCACGAGCACAAAGAGGGCACATGCAAAGGCGATGAGACGTTGTCCGTGAGTCATAGCCTAAAAATAGGCTATTTACTCGGCTGACGAGAGGGCTTGCCAGAGCGGGTCTGCGGGAGGAGGCGCTACGAGGTGAATGTGCTCTTGACTGACAGGGTGAATGAAGGTGAGTTCACGGGCGTGAAGGTGGATGCCGCCGTTAGAATTTGAGCGCTTACTCCCGTACTTCAAATCGCCCTTGATGGGGTGACCAATGGCCTGAAGTTGCACGCGGATTTGGTGGTGCCTACCTGTTTCCAAATCGACTTTTAGGAGACTATATCGGTCACCCACTGCAAGCACGCGGTAGCGAAGGACGGCTTTTTGAGCCTCAGGGTGCTTAGAGATAAAGGACTTTTTGGTTTTGCCATCTCGGTATAGGAAGTGTTCCAAACGCGCCTCCGGAACCTCTGGACAACCTTCCACAATGGCCCAGTACGTCTTCTGAATGTCACGTCCAGAGAATAGGGCATTCATGCGCGCCAGAGCCTTGGAAGTCTTGGCCAAAACGACAATCCCCGAAGTTGGGCGATCCAATCGGTGGGGGAGGCCAATGAAGGCCTTGCCGGGCTTGTTGAAGCGACGTGCAACGTCCTCCTCCGCCCAGTCCTTTAGGCATCGGTCGCCCGTAATGTCTCCCTGAACGAGCATGCCCGCAGGCTTACTCACCACGAGCAAATGGTTGTCTTCAAATAAAATGGAAGGGGCTTCCACTTAGTAGCTCTCCTGGTCGTTGGGGAAGTCCCGCGATTTCACGTCTTTGACGTAAGCGCCAATGGCAGTGGGGATTTGCTCGGCCAAATTCAAATAGCGGCGCAAAAAGCGTGGGCTGAATTCCGTATTCATGCCCAACATATCGTGCAGAACGAGCACTTGGCCATCCACATCAGCGCCCGCGCCAATGCCAATGGTGGGAATATTCAAGGATTCTGAAACCTGCTTGGCCAATTTGGCAGGGATCTTTTCCAGTACAATGGCAAAACATCCCGCCTCCTCCAGAGCCTTTGCGTCGGTGAGCAGCTGTGCGGCTTCTTGCTCTTCTTTGGCACGTACAGCATAGGTGCCAAACTTGTAAATGCTCTGGGGCGTGAGGCCCAAATGACCCATCACGGGGATACCGGAAGACACAATGCGCTCAATGGTGGAGACCACTTCCTGGCCTCCTTCCAGTTTGACGGCATGTCCGCCAGACTCTTTCATGATGCGGATGGCTGAAGAGAGGGCTTCTTTGGCATTGCCCTGATACGATCCAAAAGGCAAGTCCACAACGACCAATGCTCGGTCTACGCCTCGAATTACGCTAGAAGCGTGGTAAATCATGTGGTCCAAGGTGATGGGCAAAGTGGTTTCATGCCCGGCCATTACGTTGGAAGCGCTGTCTCCTACTAAAATCACGTCAATGCCCGCCTGGTCAACCAAACGGGCCATACTGAAATCGTATGCAGTCAGCATGGCGATGCGTTCGCCGCGTTGTTTCATTTCCACCAAGGAGTTGGTGGTGACCTTTTTGTATTCCTTTCTTGCCGTTGACATAGCCTTGGATTTTGCCCAAAAGTACAACCTCTTTCCGTGGTATCTTTGGGCGCTATGAAGGGCATTCGATTACTCCTAGGGGCATGTGCTATGGCAACATGGACGGCTTGTGACAATAGATGGGATGTCACTGCACCCTTTGAAAACGTTCCGATTGTGTACGCGACCCTTGATCCCAATTCGGATTCCCTGTAC
>DLWR01000078.1 GCA_003444795.1 Cryomorphaceae bacterium | reverse complement strand
ATGGAAATCCACCCTCTTCCCCTTGTCAGACATCCTGCCTGGGGAATTTTATTCGACCAAGTTCGTGGTGCGCATCCCCGCACGTTAATCCCCCGGCGGAAATTGCCCATAAGAAAGGCGGCCCATCGGGCCGCCTTTCTTTTTTTCCAGCAAGGCCGCTGCAGCAGAGGCAGGTTCCTGACCCTTCCGGGCACCAGGTGCTTAGCCCATGAAGGGGTAGCGGTAATCGGTGGGAGGAACTAAAGTTTCTTTGATGGTGCGCGGAGAGACCCAACGGAGCAGATTCAGTACAGAGCCGGCCTTGTCGTTCGTGCCCGAGCCGCGTGCCCCACCAAAGGGCTGCTGTCCCACGACGGCGCCTGTTGGCTTGTCGTTGACGTAGAAGTTACCCGCAGCGAAGGCGAGGGCTTTGGTCGCTTCGTCTACCGCGGTACGATCGGTGGCAAATACCGCACCCGTAAGCGCGTATTCTGACGTCTCATTGACCAATGCCAGCGTAGCGGACCATTCAGCGTCGGGGTAGACATAGATGGTCAGGACGGGGCCAAAAATCTCTTCGCACATGGTGCGGAATTTGGGATTGCTGGTCAAAATCACCGTGGGCTCAATAAAGTAGCCTTTGGACTTGTCATACCCGCCACCGGCAATGATTTGGGCATCGGATTTTGATTTGGCGTCCTCGATGAAGCCCGCAATCTTATCAAAGGCACGCTCGTCAATCACGGCCGTAATAAAGTTTTTCAAATCGCCAGGGCTTCCCGTTTGGAAGCTGGCCAAATCCCGTTTGATTCCGGCTTCGACCTCTGGCCATAGGCTTTGAGGGATATATGCGCGGGATGCGGCGGAGCATTTTTGGCCCTGGAATTCAAACGCACCGCGAACCAAACCGGTCACGACTTCTTGCGCGTTGGCGGAAGGGTGAGCTACCACAAAGTCCTTACCGCCGGTCTCGCCAACGATGCGGGGGTAGGCCTTATAGCGGTGGATATTGGTTCCGATCTCTTTCCAGAGATGCTTGAATACAGCCGTTGAGCCGGTAAAGTGCAATCCAGCGAAGTCCGGGTGGTTGAAGACGATGTCGCCAAATTCGGGGCCATCCATGTACACCAAATTGATGACGCCATCGGGCAAGCCTGCTTTTCGGAAGATCTCCATGACGACCCACGCAGAGTATACTTGGCTATCCGCAGGCTTCCAAACGACGACGTTGCCCATGAGGGCGGCAGATGCTGGAAGGTTGCCCGCAATGGCGGTAAAGTTGAAGGGGGTGATGGCAACCACAAAACCCTCGAGGGCGCGGTATTCCATTCGGTTCCAAATACCTGGAGCGCTGATGGGCTGCTCCGCGTATATCTTCTCCATGAAGTGCGCGTTAAAACGCAAGAAGTCCGCAAACTCGCACGCGGCGTCAATTTCTGCTTGGAAGGCCGTTTTGGACTGCGCCAGCATGGTAGCGGCATTGATCGTCGCGCGGTAAGGACCGGCGACCAAATCAGCAGCGCGTAAAAAGATGGCGGCGCGTTCGTTCCAAGGCATGGAGGACCAACTGGCGTGTGCAGCAAGGGCGGCATCCACGGCAGCCTGTGCATGCTCTGCTTTGCCATAGTGGTAGTGCCCGATGATATGCTGGTGATCGTGCGGTGGGCGGCAGTCGCGCAAATCATTGGTGCGAACTTCTTGACCGCCGATAAACTGCGGAATGTCTTTAACCTGGTTGTAAAGGTCGGTATAGGTCGCAATCAAGGTTTCACGTGCTTGCGTGCCCGGCGCGTAGGAATAGATAGGCTCGTTGATTGGAGCAGGAAGTTGGAAAGATCCGTTGGACATGATGCGTTGCAATTAAGGAATACTCCTCAAAGGTCGGCATCAACGGTCGGTTCGCGAAGAATTTCTAAAATTTCTCCTCTTCGCGTCAATCGAAGGCCCGTCAAAGATCCTCCTCGCCATGCCCCGGTGTCGATGCCCCAGGCATTGGCCTCGGGGAAAAAACGAGGCTGGCCATCTTCCTGAACGACGTGGCCAAAGATTTGCAGTTTGCCCACATCTTTTAGATGCGATCGATTGTGGAGAACGCCGCGCGAGGAATGCGGATTGAAGGGATCGCGGGCGTGCAGGGCGACGCCGGCGTGGGTAATCAAGATGTACGGATTCTCCCATTTGAGTGGCCAGCTCTGAATCCACGCCATGTAGCGCTTGAAGGACAGCCCTCGCTTGAGCATGTCGCGTTTGAGTTTTTCGAGGTAGCCGGGCCGCTCATTCTGCGCAATGGCGTCCAAAGCCATTTGCTCGTGGTTTCCTTTGAGGATGTGTACGGCATAGGGAAACTCTTTCTTGAGTTTGCGCAGATACTTGAGCGTTTTGGCGCTGTGCCGGCCCTTGTTGACGACGTCACCGACGAGAATGAGAAATTCATCCTGGTCGCTCCAGTGGTTCGTCACAAAGGCTTTCAAGGTGTGCACGCAACCGTGAACGTCGCTTACCACCAAGAGATTCATGACCGATGTAGGATCAGGCGTTTAGCATGACAGGCATGACGAGCATGAGGACTTCCTCCCCCTCGTCCAAACCTCCTTCAGGTACCAGAATACCTGCACGGTTAGGTGCAGAGAGCTCCAAGGCCACCTCCTCGGATTCTAGGTTGCCGAGCATTTCGGCAATGAAACGGCTGTTAAAGCCAATTTCCATGTCGTTGCCCTCGTAATTGCATCCCAGACGCTCGTGTGCCTTGTTGGCAAAATCTAGGTCTTCGGCGGAGATGTGCAACTCGTTGCCGGCCACCTTCAAGCGAATTTGGTGCGTTGTCTTGTTCGAGAAGATGGATACGCGTTTGACGGAGCTCAAGAAGGCAGCGCGATCGGCCACCAAGCGATTGGGATTGTTCTTGGGAATAACCGCTTCAAAATTGGGGTATTTACCATCGATCAAACGGCAAACGAGCGTTACGCCATCGTAGCTGAACTGAGCATTCTGCTCGCTGTAGGCTATTTCTACCTCATTGTCTCCAGAGCCCAAAGTGGCTTTTAGGAGGTTGAGGGGCTTTTTGGGCAAAATGAATTCGGCCGTCGCAGGAGCAGAATAGTCCGTCCGGCGATAACGCACCAACTTGTGGGCATCCGTGGCCACAAAGGTTAGCCCTTCCGCGGTGAACTGGAAAAAAACACCACTCATAACAGGACGCAAATCGTCGTTTCCTGCCGCAAAAAGGGTCTTGTGAATGGCGGTTGAAAGCACATGTGCAGGCACCGTGACGCGGTCCGCACCCTCTAGAGAGGCTGCTTTGGGGTATTCCGCGGCATCTACATAGGCCAGTGCGTATTTGCCAAAGTCGCTGCTCACTTCCAAGGCATGCGTAGAAGGGTTCAACGTGAAGGTTAGTGGCTGCTCTGGAAAACTCTTCACGGTATCCAACAGCATGCGTGCTGGAATGGCGGCGGTAGCCTTTTCACTGCTGTCTACTTTCAGGGTGGTTGTCATGGTCGTCTCCAAATCCGACGCCGTAATGGTCAATTGACCGGGATTCAGTTCCACCAGGAAATGATCCAAAATGGGCAAGGTGTTATTGGATTGAATAACGCCACTAACCGTTTGGAGCGCGCGCAAAAGTTGGCCGCTGGATACAATAAACTTCATACTGCAAAGTAATTAGTCAGGACTTTTGGGCGCTCAGTTTTTTGGCAGGAAAGCCCGAAAACTTTTCAACACATGTTGAAGACCGTAGCGCTGTGTCAAGACAAAGCGTCCATCGCTGAGCATGGCATAAAAACGGTCGGGATCCCATTGCTGTGGACGGCCGTCTGCGTCCAAAATATCAGGTCCACCAGGAACGTGGTAGAGCCTCATTTCAGCGGTTTCCCCGTTGACGTATTGGACCGTTACCGTGGCAACAGGCGTACTCGCTGCAATGGAGTCCCGCTTGCCGAACGCGATGTCGGTAGGAATGACCATGCCTTCGTACTGGGCCTGCTGTACCGCTTTGTAGAGGGCTTGGCTCGCCATGGGGTCGGCAGGTAGCCCTTCGCCATTTCCGCCGATGAGCGTGTAGGTGTTTCCGGCGCGCTGAACTTCAAAATAGAGCGAATCGGGATAGATGAGGGTAATGGCTTTTAGTTCTTCCGGGCTCGGCCAAATCTCTCGCGTGCGCCAGAGGTCCTCGCGCAAAAAGAAACGACTGGATAGATAGCCATTAAATCCGGGCATGTAGGTGGCGACGGGGGTTTCATATCCATCTCGTAGCATGTAGGTGCCCAACATGTCTGGGGTTTCCGTGCCAACGGTAAAGGACTTCACCAATTCGCTTCCTTGGTAGACCTCCACCCGCTTTCCGTAGGTCGCCATGGCGCTCAGGATGGTTTCTTGTGCGGCAGCTTGCGGAAAGTTTCTGAGGCGAATTCGATACAAGGTCTCCAAAAGAACTTCAATGGCGTCCGGGCGTGCGATGTAGGCGCCATTGACGAGCCATTGGCTTCCTTTTCGTTCTAGAGTCACCGTGTCCGGACTCTTGTCCCAAATCACCAATTTGGTAATGGCCGCGGTGTCCTGGACGGCGAAGTTGTACAACTCCTTGTCCATCCCATTTTGGCTTGAAAGTTCACGCCAAACCAAACTGAGGATGGCGAGAACAGCGAGCGCAATGAGGAGGTAGGAGGTTTTCAATTTTTTCATAACAGCCTATTTGGCGAAGGTGCATTTGCGCAACCAGCGGTATCCGGCCCCCAAAAGTAAGGTGAGCAGGATGGGCCCCAAGGCATTTCCGCCCTGCCATGCACCGCGATTTTCGTCGGCGCGCGGGCTGTCCAATAAGCGAAGCGTTACTTCGCGGCCACGCACGGCAATCAATCCGCTGCCGTCCAACATGTAGTCCAAGGCATTGAGAAGGAAATCTGCATTGCCAAATTGCTGTCCCGTGAACTGATCAAAGCCCAAGGGCAGTGGGGCACCGCGCGGTATGTCCGAACGGACTACGTTCCGCTGGTTTTTCATGAAATCCCCATCCGAAATCACCAGGAGCTTGGCATCCGTTGCGGCGGCTTTTGGAGCGGCAACCGAGGTTTTTGGGCTAATGCGGTTTGCGTAGAAAGAGGGGAGGGCTCCTTCAAGTAGGATGGCTGCAGCGGCGGGGCCTTCCTGGTAACGCGTTTGGTCGGGCTCGTTGTACAAAGTGGCGAGGCTCACACTGCCGGGCGTTGCTTGTCGGCGCGTGTACGGTGAGGTGACCAGTAA
>DLWR01000144.1:2453-4190 GCA_003444795.1 Cryomorphaceae bacterium | reverse complement strand
GATACAAAACATCCTCCGCCACGACCGATGCGGTGATTGCGCTCTCGGAGTCATTGGGCAAAATCCCCATTTCCTGCAACGATTACCCGGGCTTTGTCGCCAACAGAATCCTAATGCCCATGATCAATGAGGCCGTGGAAACGTTGCAAACGGGGGTGGCAGGTGTCGCCGAAATTGACGGCATCATGAAGCTGGGCATGGCGCATCCAATGGGCCCTTTGCAATTGGCGGATTTTATTGGACTAGATGTTTGCGTAAGTATTCTTCGGGTACTTCACGAAGGACTGGGGCAACCCAAATACGCACCAAATCCCTTGCTCGTCAATATGGTGACGGCTGGAGATTTGGGTGTAAAATCTGGCCGAGGATTTTATGATTATTCCGGCGGCTTGAAAGACGCTCCGGTCGCTTACAAACGTTAAACTTTTTATAGAATAATTTATGAACAAAAATCTATTATTCAGCGCATTAGCAATGGCTTCAATGAGCATGGCTGCGCAAGTAAATCTGATCAATAAGGTATCCGGAAACGGAGCCAGCGATGGTGCCACGTTTGAGTTCAAAACCCTCGTGGATTTGGAGGCTACTCCAGTGAAAAACCAAGGGTCTACCGGCACCTGCTGGTCTTACTCCACGACTGGATTCATTGAGTCAGAATTGATTCGCATGGGCAAGCCTGTAATGGACTTGTCGGAGATGTACACCGTGCGCAAGGTCTATCAGGACAAAGCTGATCGCTATGTACGTCTACACGGCTATCTGAATTTTGCACAAGGCGGTGCCATGCCCGACATGCTGTACGTTATCAAGCATTACGGTGCCGTTCCGCAGGAGGCTTACATAGGCTTGAACTATGGCAAAGACTACAATGACCACGACGAAATGGAAGCCGCTTTGAAAGGGGTGGTTGACGCTGTAGTAAACAAGAATTCCGGCACGATCACTCCGGTTTGGAAGCAGGCATTTACGGGCGTCTTAGATGCCTATTTGGGCGCCGAGCCCAGCATGTTCAAGTACAATGGCAAATCCTATACGCCACGCACCTTTGCGGACCAAGTGTTGGGCATTCAGCCAGATGACTACGTGCAATTGACCTCCTATACCCATCATCCTTTTGGGTCTTGGTTTGCGATTGAAGTTCCCGACAACTGGACCTGGGGCCTTTCTTACAATGTTCCATTGGATGATATGATGGCGACCATTGATAACGCATTGGAGAATGGCTATACGATTGCATGGGCGACGGACGTATCCGAAAAAGGCTTCTCACTGAAAAACGGGGTGGCTGTCCTTCCAGCGAAGCCCTGGAGCAAAATGAGCGACGAAGAAAAGAGCCAAGTATACACAGGACCTCACGAGGAAATGGTGGTCACGCAAGAAAACCGCCAAACCGCCTATGACAACTACGAATCAACGGATGACCACGGCATGCAAATCGTTGGAAAGGTTGCGGACCAAAGCGGTGGCATCTACTACATCGTCAAGAATTCATGGGGCGAGCGCGAAAACCCCTACCGCAGTGGATACATCTACGCTTCTGAAGCCTTTGTGCGCTACAAGACGCTCTCCATCCTCTTGCACAAGGATGGCGTTCCCAAAAAGATTGCCAAAGGCATGTAATTACATCTGCTCAGGCGCGTCAATGCCCAACAGGGTTAAGCCGCGCTTGAGAACGCCCGCCACTTGACGGGAAAGCTCCACCCGAAACGCCGCTTTTTGCGGCGTTTCTGCGTTTAG
>DLWR01000144.1:0-2075 GCA_003444795.1 Cryomorphaceae bacterium | reverse complement strand
GCTTGGGTTTTGTTCCGTTGCCGCGTGATCAATCAGTGCAGGGAACTTCCCAAGCAGCTTAATGACATCGCGTTCTTTCGACTCCATAGTAATCGTGGACCAATCCCACCCTTCTCCCTGCCCTGCCCTTCGCAGAATAGATGAAATACGGGCATGCGTATACTGAAGGAAGGGGCCAGTATTTCCATTGAAATCAATGGATTCTTCGGGATTGAAGACCATGCGCTTTTTGGGATCTACCTTGAGAATGAAATATTTAAGCGCACCGTGTCCCAGAGTTTTATATAACTCCTCCTGCTGATCTACAGACAAACCGTCTACTTTACCAAGCTCCTCCGATAGACGCTTTGCGGTAGCCTCCATTTCATCCAGTAGATCGTCCGCATCCACCACTGTTCCCTCGCGGGACTTCATTCGGCCGGAAGGCAAGTCGACCATGCCATAGGAAAGGTGGCTCAACTTGTCGGCCCAATCGTAGCCCAGTTTGCTCAGTATCAAAAACAAGACCTTGAAGTGGTAGTCTTGCTCGTTTCCAACCACATAGGTTAGAGAATCCATGTTGAAATCGGCAAATCGCTGAATGGCGGTACCAATGTCCTGAGTCATATACACGCTGGTGCCGTCCTTTCGGAGTACCAACTTCTCATCCAGGCCATCTGTGGTTAAGTCAATCCATACAGAACCGTCTTCTCGGCGGTAGAAAACGCCTTTTGCCAGGCCCTCTTCGACATCCTTCTTACCCAAGAGGTAGGTATTGGATTCGTAATAGTTCTTGTCAAAATGGACTCCAAGCCGCGCATAGGTCGCATTAAACCCGGCATACACCCAGTCGTTCATCTGGTTCCACAGGGCCAAAACGCCTTCATCGCCCGCTTCCCAGTCAAGGAGCATCTTTTGAACTGCCAGCATGCAGGGTGCTTGGGCTTTCGCCTCGTCAGCGGACAAACCACGTGCTATACCCACTTCCGTCTCCCGCTTGAGCTCTTGGTCAAACCGAACATAGTACTTGCCCACCAAGTGATCCCCTTTGAGTCCGGATGAAGCAGGGGTTTCACCTTGGCCAAACTGCTGCCAGGCGTACATGCTCTTGCAGATGTGCACTCCTCGGTCATTGATGATTTGCACTTGAACCACTGGCTTCCCGGTGGCTTGAATGATTTGAGCGACCGAATAGCCCAACAGGTTGTTGCGGATATGGCCCAAGTGCAAGGGCTTATTTGTGTTGGGAGAGGAATACTCCACCATAGCCGCTGCCTTACGATTATCCGTGGGACGAATTCCCCATCGAGTATCCGAGCAAATTTGGTCGAATTGGGCTTGAACGGGAGCGTCGCTAAGCGAAATATTCAGGAAACCCTTGACCACATTGTAGCTAGAAACGGCCTCAACGCGGGAAAACAGCTGGGCGCCAATGGCTTCAGCAGTGGCATCGGGGGCCATTCGGCTCGCCTTTAAAAATGGAAAGACCACCAGCGTAAGGTCGCCTTCAAATTCCTTGCGTGTTTCCTGCAATTCAATAGCGGTGCCTTCTAGGCCAAACAACTCTTTTAGAATCTCCGCAATCGCGGATTCCAACAACGTATTCATGGTCAATTAAAATGAGCCTCGAAGGCCAAATCGTTCTTGCAAGCGATATACCGTGCTTTGGAGTAGCGTAAAAGCCGCCGTCCCCATAGCATTGCCGCCTTTGTCGAGTAACGGATTGATTTCCGTGAACTCTATGCACTTCACTTTGGGTTCATCGGCAAAAAGTTCTAACAGGCCTCGCGCTTCTTCCAATGTGAAACCACCGGGGACCGGGGTTCCGGTGCCTTCTGAAATACTGGGATCCATGCTGTCAACATCAAAGGACACATAGACCATGTCGCAATCATTCAATTGCTTCAT
Organism: Cryomorphaceae bacterium; assembly: GCA_003444795.1. Classification (GTDB taxonomy): domain Bacteria; phylum Bacteroidota; class Bacteroidia; order Flavobacteriales; family Schleiferiaceae; genus TMED14. The sequence goes on along the minus strand of DLWR01000144.1, from coordinate 188 downwards.
CACCTCTCGCACCACCGCTTTAAGGCCTTTTTTGCGGACTTCGGGGACGCGGTGCACACGCATGTCGTTTTCGGCAATCAGATGATCTTCTGGGTCTTCCGTGGAGCGCAGGCCGATAAAGGCCACATCCGATGGCTTGACCCGCTGCGGATGTCCTTTGAGCTTTTGCCAAGCGTCCAGCGTCACGG
>DLWR01000155.1 GCA_003444795.1 Cryomorphaceae bacterium | reverse complement strand
AGGCGGGGTAGACCTCCGGATGCACCTCGCGCAAGTTGTCCCCAATAGTCTCCATGCTTGCCGCGTAATAGGTGCCTACCCCGGTCGTCAAATAAATGTAGACGATGACGCGTTCGTAGCTGTGGCAAAGGGGCAAAAAGCTCAAGGACTTTGCACCTGGTCCCACAGGAAGTCGCTGCGAAGAAGCCAGTGCGTTGCTGGAGATGTTTTTGTGGCTGAGCATGACCCCTTTGGGCGTTCCGGTGGTGCCGCTCGTATATATTAGGGTGGCCAAGTCTTCGGGTTTCACAGCGGCCATGCGGGCTTCTAGTTCTGGACGATTGGCTTCATCAGCTTTGGCAAAAACGTCATCCCAATGCGCACAGCCCTCCACGGGAACGAAGGAATAGATTTCCTTGAGGCTGGGCACTTCGCTTTGGATGGCTTTGACCTTGTGGTAGAGGTCCGCATCACTCAAAAAGCAGTAGCTCACCTCTGCATCGTTGAAGATGAATTTGTAGTCCTCCGAGGAGATGGTGGGGTAGACCGGAACATCAATGCCTCCAGCGGACAAAATGCCTTGGTCGCAAATATTCCACTCTGTACGGTTGTTCGTGGAAATGATGGCGATTTTATCGCCGGGCTTGACGCCGAGGGAAATCAAACCCAATGCAAGTTTTTCCGCTTTTGCTACGTAATCTGCCGTTGATAAGGACTCCCATTGGCCGTTTACCTTGGTGTTCAAGGCGTCGGGTCGGGGATGCTGCTGAAGGGCGTAATAGGCGAAATCAAATAAGCGAGTGGGGGTCATAAGCGTTTTATATCGTAGTTAATCGTTAGGGTTTGGCGGTGTAGACGCATGCGCCTTGCACCCATGTTTGTAACACGTTTAACAGCGGAAGGTTGTCTTCCGGACACGTTAAAAGGTCTTCCGTAAAGATGGTAAAATTTGCCCAAAGTCCAGACTTAACCTCACCTAATTCTTCTTCTTGGAAAGCGGCGTAGGCCGCATCGTGGGTCATGCCTTTCAAAGCTTGGGATCGCGTGAGGGCGTTTTCTATTTGAAAGCCTTCGGAGGGGTGGCCGTCGAGCGCCTTTCGCGATGTTGCTGCATATAGGGTATAAAGTGGGTTGACTTCTTCGACTGGGAAGTCTGTGCCTAGCGGAAGAATGCCCCCTGCGGCCTGACGCAATTCCAAGTAGGCGTAGGCGTCCGGCATGCGGTGCGCCCCCAGCCGTTCTACCGCCCAATCCATATCGGAGGTGGCATGGGTAGGTTGTACGGAGGGCAGCAAAGCTTGGGATCCTCCGAAGCGCATTCGGTCCATTGCGCTGACAATCTGCGCGTGCTCTATGCGCCAGCGGCTGTTGTTAGGGGCAAATGCTTGATAGAGTTCCAGCATAAAGTGGTTGGCGGAATCTCCGATGGCATGCGTGTTCATTTGCCACCCCATCGCAGCGACCTCCTGAGCGGCCTCTTGCTTGTAGTCGTAGCTGCGAATTTGGAGGCCAAAGTGGTCGTGCCGGTCGTTGTAGGGTTGGCGCAACAAGGCGCCCCGACTACCCAATGCGCCGTCCGAGTAGAATTTAAAACTGTGGACGTCCAAGCGGTCTGATTTTAGTGGCCCCCGGGATTTCCAGAGCTTAAGAGCTTCTGGGCTTTCCGAAACCATAACGTAGAGCGGAATGGTTAGCTGTCCTTCATCCTGTAGGCGGTGAATGAGATCGATGTCTTCCGTGGGTAAGCCGGCGTCGTGGACGGATGTGAGGCCGAGGGAGTAGCACCGAGCTTGCGCTGTGAGTAGGGCGTCGATGCGCTCTGTCTCGCTCGGTTGGGCGATTTTCAGGAGGCTTTCCGCATTGTCAATGAGGACACCCGTGGGTGCGCCATTGGGGAAGTGAAGAATTTCTCCGCCTTCGATCCTGCTTTCGGCAGTGATGCCCGAGAGTTCCATGGCGACCGAATTCGCGACGACGGCGTGCCCGTCGATTCGGCTCAAAACAATGGGTTTGTCAGTTAGGCCCTCAAGGGCTTCAAGTGTGGGGTATTCCATGCCTGGCCAATCGTTTTGGTCCCAGCCGCGGCCCCGAATCACAGAAGCGTCGGGATGTTCGGCGATAAACGCTCGGACGCGGTCGACACATTCGGACCAACTTTTTGCTCCCCACAGATTGACGGAATTCATCGCCAATCCCTGGCCCAGAAAATGGGCATGGGCATCGATGAATCCGGGATAGAGATAGGCCCCTTGGAGATCCACGGTGTCCTTGGCAGCAGGTAGGGTGTTTTTCCCTTCCACGATGGGGAGGATGGCGAGGATTTTTCCGTCTTGAACGGCGATATGTCCGTGGAGGTAGTACAGACTGTCTCCGTCAAATTGTGCAATGTAGGCATTGGCAAGCGTAACATCGGCTTCAAAGGCCGGACCGCAACTTGAAATACTCACAATCAGCAGTGCAAAAAAGGCGTACAAATGTGCTTTCATGCCCGAAAGGTAGGTAGGGAGGGTCGTACCTTTGTCACAAAGAATTGCACATGGACTCTGCTGCCCTTACCACGGTTGAAACCGCCAAAGAATTAGGCCTCCTTCCCGAGGAATTCGACAAAATTTGTCAGGTATTGGGCCGAACGCCCAATTTCACCGAACTCTCGGTGTATTCCGTCATGTGGTCGGAGCACTGTTCCTACAAGAACTCCATCGTGTGGTTGAAGACGCTTCCCAAGGAAGGGCCTCACATGTTGGCCAAAGCCGGCGAAGAGAACGCGGGTTTGGTGGACATCGGCGAAGGCTTGGCCTGTGCCTTCAAAATCGAATCGCACAACCACCCCTCCGCGGTCGAGCCTTACCAAGGTGCAGCTACAGGTGTGGGTGGTATCAACCGCGATATTTTCACCATGGGAGCGCGCCCCATTGCGCAATTAAACAGTTTGCGCTTTGGCGATCCTACCACGGCTCGCACCAAGTGGTTGGTCAAAGGCGTCGTCAAGGGCATTGGCAACTACGGCAATTCTTTTGGCATTCCTACTGTGGGGGGTGAGGTCTATTTTGACAAGTGCTACGAGCAGAATCCCCTCGTCAACGCCTTTTCTGCGGGCATCGTCGAGGTGGGCAAGCAAATTTCGGCCAAGGCCAAGGGCGTGGGTAACGCGGTGTACATCGTGGGCTCTTCTACGGGCCGCGATGGTATTCACGGGGCGGCCTTTGCGTCTAAGGACTTGAGTGAAGACAGCGCCAACGACATTCCTTCCGTGCAGGTAGGCGATCCCTTCCAGGAGAAATTGCTCTTGGAAGCGACCATGGAATTGGCAAAGACCGGTGCGGTAATGGGCATGCAAGACATGGGTGCAGCAGGCATCACCTGTTCGACGAGTGAAATGTCTGCCGGTGGAGGCGTAGGTATGGACATTGATCTGGACAAAGTACCTACACGCCAAGACGGCATGGAGCCCTGGGAAATTCTCCTTTCGGAATCTCAAGAGCGCATGCTGGTAGTCGTGGACAAGGGCCGCGAAGCCGATGTGGAAGCCATTTTTGAAAAGTGGGATATTCACTGTGAGGCGATTGGCGTTGTAACCGAGGGTCCTTACGTGCGCTATTTCTGGCATGGCGAAAGGCTGGCCGAAATCCCCGCCGAGTCCCTCGTATTGGGTGGCGGTGCGCCCGTCTATTACCGCGAAACACGCGAGCCAGCCTACTACTCAGAATATCAAAACTTCGACATGGACATGATTCCATGCCCCGAAGATTTACAGTCCATCGCCATGCAACTAGCAGGCCTTCCTAACATTGCTTCTAAGCGTTGGGTTTACGAACAGTACGATTCCATGGTGGGCACCAAGAACCGCTCCACCAATGAGGCGAGCGATGCCGCCATCGTCAACGTCAAGGGCTCCAAGCGTGCCATAGCTATGACCGTGGATTGCAACAGCCGCTATGTACATGCCGACCCCGAAGTGGGTACCATGATTGCCGTCGCTGAAAATGCGCGAAACATCGTGTGTTCTGGCGGTGTGCCCTCGGCCATCACCAATTGCCTAAACTTTGGCAACCCTTACAACCCCGAAGTGTACTGGCAGTTTGTCGGTGCCATCAAGGGAATGGGCAAAGCCTGTGAGAAATTCGCTACGCCGGTGACGGGAGGAAACGTTAGTTTCTACAATCAAACCCAAATTGGCAACCGCATCGAGCCCGTTTTCCCCACACCTACCATTGCAATGATTGGCCTAGTTGAAGACACCAAGCATGTGACGACCATCCCGTTCAAGGCCAAAGGCGATTTGATTTACATGTTGGGCACTTCCCGCGACGATATCTCTTCGAGCCAATACTTAGTCCACCACCACGGCATTGATGCCTCTCCCGTGCCCTTCTTCTCGCTGGAGGAAGAGTATGCCAA
>DLWR01000030.1 GCA_003444795.1 Cryomorphaceae bacterium | reverse complement strand
CGTCCAAGATGACCCCGTTCTTGTCTTCAATGCGGAACATAACGATGGGTACAGTGTAGAGCCCCTGATTGCCAAAGGCGGTGTAGGCTCCAGCGAGCTCAAAGATGCTCAAGTCTACCGTTCCCAACGCGATGGAAGGCACTTCAGGGATGTCCGAGGTCACGCCCAAGGCCTTGGCCATTTGGATGACTGGGCGGGGGCCAATCTGCTTCATCAGGTAGGTGGTTACCGTGTTTACAGATCCCGCAATCGCCTGTTTGAGCGTCAACACCCCGCCATATTCGTCGTCGGAGTTGGAGGGACACCAAGGCTCAGTCAGGCCAAATTGACCGGCCTCGATGCAGGTCTGAATGTTGGGCACTTGCATACAAGGTGAATACTTTTTATCCGCAATTGCCGCTGCATAGACAAAAGGCTTGAAGGTCGAACCCACCTGGCGACGGCCTTGCTTGACCGCGTCGTATTTGAAATGGCGGAAGTCAATACCTCCCACCCATGCTTTGATGAAGCCGGTTTGGGGTTCTACGCTTAGCAAACCCGCCTGGTAAATGCTCTTGTAGTATTGAATGGAATCCCAAGGACTGAGAACGGTATCGCGATCTCCCCCCCAGGCAAAGACCTTCATGTCCCGAGGTTTTTTAAACTCCTTCACAATGCGCTCGTCAGCCCAGCCCGAGTCGCGGTAGTGACGGAATCGAGGGGTTTGGCGCATGGCGCGCGCAATGATTTTTTGACCCTCTTCATAGGAATCTCCCCCTTGGAAGTAAAAGGGTCCTGCTTTGCGTTTGGCAATTTGCTGGAAGAAAACCCCTTGCAAGTTGGTGAGGTGGCGCTCCACCGCTTCTTCCGCCATGCGTTGCATACGGCTGTCAATGGTGGTGTAAATCTTGAGGCCGTCGGTGTAGAGGTTGTACCTAGTCCCATCTGGCTTGGGGTGCTCCGTGATCCACTCCTTCATGTAGGAGCGGATGTACTCGCGCAGATAGGGGGCCAAGCCTTGATCATGGCCCTGTCGTTGGAAACTCAGCACGAGCGGGAGGGCCACCAAGCTATCCGCCTCTTCTTCCGTAAGAAAGTCGTTGCGTTCCATTTGGCGCAGGACGGTATTTCGGCGCGCTAAAGCAACATCCTGGCGGCCCGACTTAGCGGGATTGTAGGACCAAGGGTTCTTGAACATGCCCACCAACATGGCAGCCTCCTCAACCTTCAATTCGGAAGGAAGCTTGCCGAAGTACACATTGGCCGCGTTGTGAATGCCTACCCCCTGGTAGAGGAAGTCAAATTGGTTGAAGTACATCGCTATGATTTCTTCCTTAGAGTAGCGGCTTTCCAATTGAAGCGAAATCACCCACTCTTTGAGCTTTTGAATGACGCGCGAAAAAATGTTGCTCGACCCTTCGCCGTGGTGCATCTGCTTTGCGAGCTGTTGGGTAATGGTGGAGCCACCGCCACCTGTACCTAGGGTCGCTACGGCACGGCCCAAGCTTCGAAAGTCAATCCCCGCATGGTCGTGGTAGCGCTCATCCTCCGTGGCGATGAGGGCGTTTATCAGATGGGGAGGAAGTTCGCTGTAGTCCGCATGCACGCGGTTTTCCATGAAGAAGGTCCCGATTTGCTTCCCGTCCGCGGAGAGAATTTCCGTGGCCAAAAAGCTCTTGGGGTTGGCAATTTCTTCGGTGGAGGGCAGTTCGCCAAAGAGTCCCGCCCAGGTCAACAAAAGAGCTAGGACCAGGGCCAAGGGCGCCCCAAAGACCAAGATCCAGAAGTACTTGACATAGGTGCGGAAGTCCGTGTCTGTAGGTGCCATGTTATTCAGCCGTAGGTTCTTCTTCTTTCTCAATCATCAAGGCAAAATCTCGAATGCCGACCAAAGGTTCATCGCGCATGCCGTGTTGAAAGCGGAAGCGGTAGATGCCGGGCTTGGGAAAGCGAAGACCGGCCTGTTTGTAAGGCAGTTCCAGGGTTTTCAACGCACCGACACCGCTTCCGTTCCAGGCCCCGCGATCATTGGCTAAACGAATATCCACCGTGTCTTGGTATTCCGTTTGGCGGTCCGAACGGATCTCGCGAAACAGGTACAAGTTGCTATATGGGTAAGAATTGCTGTGCCGAATTTGGAAGGTCACCCGGTACACAGCTTGGGTATCTGAAACCTCCACGTCGACAGATATGACGCTGTCTTGGTACCAGGTGTCCTTCGAAAAGGACGTTACGTCTTGCACAAGGGGGCCTTCTCCACAGGCAACCATGATGAGAGGGAGGGCCAAAAAAGCCAGTAGATGCTTAGCTTTCACGCGGGCTGGAATTTTCCGAGTTGTTTCTACGCGAGCGGTTTCTGCCTCCGCGACGGCGGTTGCCGCGAGGCTTCTCGCTGCGCGCTGGATCCGTGGAATTTCCGGGGGTAGCTTCTGCGCGCGGGCCAGGAGATGTAGTCGCTTCTTCTGGCTTTGGGCCACGAGGGCGATCACGGTTTTTGCCGCCACGCTTGCGGTTCTTGTTGCGGCCCTCACCCTTGGGACGATCAAAGCGGGTCAAGCTATCTTCTTCCGGCTGCAGGAGCTCGGGCTCCGCGGGCTCCACGTCGACGTTGACCTCTTTTTCCT
>DLWR01000203.1 GCA_003444795.1 Cryomorphaceae bacterium | reverse complement strand
GCGGGGGAATTGGTGATACTTGGAACAACCGGCTCGGATGACTTTCCGGTTCCAAGTACCGGGTTGATTTCCCAGTTTCAGGGTGGTCCGGCCTATGGCCCAGTCCAAGGCTCCCCCAACTCCTTTGACTTTCAGGATGGCGTGGACATCTTCCTGTTAAAGATCAACCCAACGGGCACGGCCATTACCGCTGGCACTTTTTATGGGACTAGTGCTGCCAATGAAGGATTGAACATTGGGTTGGCCAAAAACTACGGGGATCACGCCCGCGGTGAGGTCATTGTCGATGCCAATGACAACATCTTCATTGCTTCCACTGCCCCAGCCGGCACGGATCCTTCCCAAGCCTTTGTCGCATCGTTTACCTCCAATCTGCAAACCCAGCGCTGGGTGACACCAGTTGGAGGTTCCGGGAAAGAAGCAGGTTTGGGTGTAAAAGTGGCTGGCAATGGGGATGTCTATCTCACGGGAGGCACCACCTCCAATGACATGCCTGCTACATCTGGAGCCAAATTCCCGACCTATTACGGAGGCACAGATGGCTTCATTGCGCGTTTGAATTCCAGCGGGGTGCTGCAACGCGTTACCTACCTAGGAACGGGCAACATGGATATGAGCTTCTTCATCGACATCGATAAGTACGGTGCCGTCTATGCCTACGGCCAAACACTGGGCTTGTGGCCCACCACTGTCGGAACGTGGTCGACCACAGCAGGAGGACAGTTTGTGGTCAAACTCAACGCCGACCTCAGTCAGTTAATTTTCTCCAGCAAGTTTGGTTCGGCCAACAACTTTGTCAACCTCGTCCCCACGGCATTTAATGTAGACGAATGCCTCAACATCCTTCTTTCGGGCTGGGGTGGCGCGGTAAACGGCGGCAATTTGGGCGGCAATACCAACAACCTGCCCGTTACCACGGATGCCGTGCAATCCACCACGGACGGCAGCGATTTCTATTTTTTGGTGCTCAAGCAAAATGCGCAAAGCGTTCTCTACGCCACCTTTTTTGGGGGCACTGCGGCCGAGCACGTAGATGGGGGCACCTCCCGCTTTGCTCCGGATGGGACCATTTACCAGGCCGTATGTGCCGCCTGCAGCAACGGTACCTTCCCTACAACCGCTGGCGTAGTCTCCCCTACCCGAATGAGCAACAACTGCAATTTGGGCGTCATCAAAATTGACTTTGAGACCTCCGTGACAGCCGATGCCTCCATTGACTACGACGCGGACGTCGACACGCTCTGCGACAACCTTCGGGTCAAATTCACCAACAACTCCAAGAACGCCAATCAGTACTTCTGGAATTTTGGCAACGGCCAAACCTCTACAGCCAATGAACCTACCGTTATTTTCACCAAGGGAACTTGGAACATCAAGCTGATCGCCATTGATACGGTGTGCGACATCATGGACAGCACCACTATCCAAATCACCCATGATCAAGGTATTTTTCCAGAGGCTCAGTTCAGCACCGAATATTTCTCCTGCGATCGCCTCTTTGAGGTCAAAGTTTTCAATGAGAGCATCGACAGCCAAATCCACGAATGGCGCTTTGGGAACAGTGGGCTGCAGTTTGGCGATACCCTCTCCTATAATTTCTCCTCGCCAGGTCCGCATACCATACGTCTCGTGGCGTACGATACCACCTGTGGTACGAGCGATACCACCTACCAAGTGGTCCAATTTGATGCGGATTGGCCGGGCCCGGAAGTTTCTGTGGCGCCGGACTCGTGCAAGGATGGCCGAGTGCGCGTCAATGTCACCTATGGCGTGGACACTGTCGGCTATATCTATCGCTGGACCTTCCACAATGGCGTTCAGGATACCGGCCGAGTGGCTACCTACCGCCTTCCCGCTACGGGCACCTACAACGTGCACCTTGACCTGGTGGATACCATCTGCAATGCGGTCTACGGCTACGATTTCACTTCCGCAGTGACCCGCATGGACCAACGGCTCTGGATTCCCAATGCCTTCACACCCAATGGTGACGGCCGAAACGAAGTCCTTACCATCGCAGGCAACGACTGCTTCCCTGGCGATCACTTCGTCATCCTCAATTCATTTGGAAGTGTGGTCTTTGAAACGGACGAGCCCTTTAAAGAGTTTTGGGACGGCACCTTTGATGGCAAACCCGTCCAACAGGACACCTATGTCTACCGCTTTGAAACGGAAGACGGCGATGTATACGGCTATGTGCAGGTGATTTACTAGGGTGATAGAGTAAAAGAGTTGAAGGGTTGAAGGGTTTGGGCCTATGGCAAAGCCTAAAGCAGATGCCTCAAGCAGATCTAGTTCTGTGCGTGAATGCCCTTTAAAATTTCAATGAAGCGATCCACCTCTTCTTTGGTCGAATAGCGTGAAAAAGAAATTCGGGTACCGCCGGGTGAACCAATGCCGTTCAAGACATGCGCACCACCCACGGCCCCACTGCTGCACGCCGAACCGCCTGAACACTGAACCCCCTGGATATCCAATTGGAAATTGAGCATACCCCCTTCGTGCAGCTCTGGATGGTAGAAGTTGAGCACCGTATACAAACTCTTGTCCAAGTCTCCCGACATCCCATTGAACTGAACGCCCGGGAATTCCTCCGTAAGACGCTGGATCGCATGCGCCTTAACAGCTTTGGTGGAGGTTATATCTACCACCATATCATCCCAGCAATGCGTGAATGCGGCTCCTAAGCCATCAATGCCAATGACGTTTTCGGTGCCCGCTCGATGGCCGCGCTCTTGGGCACCGCCTTGAACAAAGGGCTGCATGGGCGTGCCTTGCTTCACGTAGGCAAAACCAATGCCCTTGGGGCCGTGAAACTTGTGCGCGCTGCAGGCCGCAAAATGCACGGGGGTTGCCTTGAAGTCCAAAGGCAGGTGCGCCATGGTTTGGACCGTATCGACGTGGAGATAGGCGCCTTGCGCCTGGCAAAGCGCGGGGAGTGCTTCCAGGACTATCAAAGTGCC
>DLWR01000015.1 GCA_003444795.1 Cryomorphaceae bacterium | reverse complement strand
TGTTTACAGTGGTTCCCAGGCCCTCGCCAAAGGGTATTTCCGTTGGATTTGGTCCGAATGGACCCCAAAAGCATGGCTGGTCCCACTAGGACGAATAGACCACCCACCCATCGACGAAAATCCATCCCTGTCATTAGTCATTCCTACCTTTTTGCGTCCGGAGGTATGGCCGCCATTGCTTCAGAGTATTCGCGCACAAACGCTTCTGCCGAATGAAATCGTAGTCATTGACCAAAATCCGGATCACAATGAACGACAAGCGTTTCAAAGCTGGCTTCAATCAGAGCTGCCAGGAGTCCACTGGTCCTTCCCTCAAATCGAAAGACCCAACCGCTGTTTGGCAAAGCAGATGGGATTATTAGAGGCCTCTGGCCCCATTAAAGTGGTGATCGATGACGACGTAGTGCTCCACCCTGAGTTTATCGAATACTATCGAAGGCATCTACAATCCTCCCCCTGGGATCTTCTCACTACACAACTTCTTGAACCAGGTGTTCACCCTGAGCCTAAATCCAATGTTGCACGGTATACCTGGTACGGCTATTTCCACTTAAACCATCATTCAAACCGCTTTGCACAAAATTTAAATGCGGTGACAGGTGCCTGTTTCGGCTTCTTTCACAATCCGGGCATTATCCCTTCCTTTGAGCCCAATCTTATCGGTCAGGGCATCAAAGAAGAAGTGGATTTTACGTACACGATGGCCAAGCAAGGGTACCGCCCCGTTTATCGTCCTGAAGTTCCTACTCAACACTTTCCACAGCAAGGCGGAAACCGAGAAACTAAGGCAAATAATCGAGTACGATGGATGGCTGAGGCCTATTACAATTTTGGGTATGTGCATCAAAAACATGCTTTGCTTCACCTGCAGCTATTGCGGAGCCCCTATGTCTTCCTAATCGGATGTAAGACGGCCTTCCAACGTGATAAAATGGGTGGCATCGGGGCCCCAAGATTTCGCGTGCCCGGTTACATTTTAAGGTCTTTTTGGAGAGGCTACAGGCGTCTTCCATTCCAATCCCTTTAGTCAATTCCTCTTTAATTTTGAGTAAGGGTGCTAATTACACGTAATTTCCATGCATGACGCCGAAGTTTTGGGGCTTATTAAGCGCTTGAAAGCGTAAATTCGTGCCTTCGGCCAAACTATACATGACCAAAACTGCCAATCTATATCTCCTAGGGCCTGTGAAACGTGGTGTGGATATTCTTTTGAGTATCCTACTTTTTCCTGTGTTACTCCCGCTCATTTTGCTGGCCGTTTTACTACTGCTTGTTCCCACAGGAGGGCGCGTATTATTTAGGCAAGAACGAATGGGGCAGGGAGGAAAAGTCTACACCATTTTTAAGTTAAGAACGCTCAAGCCCAGTGCCACCCACGACACGGCTGGGATGGGCAAAGGATCCGATGATTTTGTGCCCTTTGGAAAATGGGTCAGACGCTGGCGTTTGGACGAGTTTCCGCAAGTTTTTAATATTCTGGCTGGGCAAATGTCGTGGGTTGGCCCTCGTCCAGAACGGCCCCATATTTTTCAGAAGCAAACCAAAGAACATCCGGAATTAATCGTTCGCTTAGAGGCTAGGCCGGGTATTACAGGGTGGGCGCAGATTCACCTGCCCAATGCTACACCCTTGGAAAATCTCCAAAAATTGCCATTTGACCGGGAATATGTGGAAAATGCCACCCTGTCCATGGATCTAAAGATTTTAGCCAAAACCATAGGAGCTGTTATATGAAACCCTCACTTACCTACGGGGGGGTCCTATCGGTCTACGAAGGCGACCACCCGGTTTATCTCTACGAATCGCTCCACACACTGATACACGGGCAATCCCAAAAGTTGGATGCGTGTGTTGGCGTAATAGAAGGCAGTATATCGCAGGCAATAGAGGCTGTGGTCGCTCAATTCCCCGAAATTCAATGGGTTCGTATTCCTCGGCAAATAGATGCTCCTTTCAGTTTTGGACTGCCCGCTGCGTTGAACTACGGGATTGATGTGGTGGGAACGGATGTGGTGCTGAAGGTGGACACCGATGACGTGTATTGTGAGCACCGCGTAAAATGGACCGCAAAAGCGTTTGAAAACGACCCCGATCTGGTCTTACACGGCGGTCAAGTCATTGAATGGGATGAGGCCTTTAAATACCCTATTGGGGATCGTTTGGTTCCGGAAGCCCACGAAGAAATCGTGAAATATTGCACTTGGCGCAACCCTTTCAATGGGCCCACGGTAGCTTTTAAGCGGAAGGAAATCATGGACTTAGGCGGCTTCCCTGTGGTGGGAGCCAATGAAGATTACTGTCTATGGGCTTTGATCTTGGAACATGGTTATACCTCTAGCAACAGCCCGGAAATCTATGTGCATTGGCGAGGAGGTGAGAACTTGGTGAAGCGCCGAAGCAATCCGCGCTACCGAATTGGCGAAAAGCAAGCGCTGGATTATCTGCGTCAAATAGGATTGTATACCCGTTGGCAGTACGCAGTTCATGTGGTGACGAAGAACTTGATACGCAGACTTCCTCTGCGTTGGAATATCTATATTTATTCCTTATTGCGGTCCAAGAGCCACCTGCAGCCTGCTCCAGTAGAGCTTCAGGAGGCGCGAAGCCACTACCAACAACTTCAATCGGTCTAAGGACATGAAACGTTTAATACTCCTCTTATCACTCGCGGTGGCAACAACGGTGTCGATGAAGGGGCAGTCCTTCTTTGGCGCGCGCAGCTTGACCCCCGTTTCCGTGGACAAGCTTTCGGATGAAGAAATCTTACTCTTCAAACGCAATTTCCAGACCCAGAACCTCACCGAACCTGAAGCACTCCAGGATCTGAAACAGCGCGGGTTACCAGAAGGGGAGATGCGCAAACTCAAGGAGCGCCTCACACGCTTAGATGCTTTGGATCAAGAGGAGCAGCTTCAAATGATGACCATCCAAATAATGCAACTTCAGGATTCCTTGGCAGATGCCAAGCGAAGCCAAATGGAACTCTCTGCATTGGAGCGTCTGTATGCCTTGGACTCTAACGTCTTTGGCGCGGAACTTTTTCGAAATGAAAAAATGGATTTTGCGCCCAATCTGCGCATTGCCACACCACCCACCTACCGCTTGGGGCCGGATGACGTCCTAGAAATCACGGTATACGGGTACCAGGAGTTCAATAAGAGCTTCAAAATCATGCCTGATGGTGCGATTAATGTGCCGTATGCTGGGGTGGTGAGTGTCATTGGCTTAACCATCAAAGAAGCCAAGGCCAAAATCAACCAACTCTTAGCCGGGAATGGCTACAATACCCTTCGAACGGGGCAATCCCAGTTGACGATCTCCCTCAAAGAGGTGCGTTCCGTGGACGTAACGGTTGTGGGAGGTAAAATCCCAGGCCGCTACACCATTCCAGCCATCGCATCTCCTTACCATGTCCTGCATTTGGCAGGTGGTCCGGCTGCAAAGGGCAGTTACCGCAACATTCGCCTTGTGCGAAATGGCGCGCAGGTAGCCACAATTGACCTCTATGAACTGCTCGTGAATGGGACCAAACACGATGACATTCGCCTAGAAGACGGGGATGTCATTTTCATCCCTACCTATGAGGCACGTGTGACTTTAGCCGGCGAATTCAAGCGTCCGCGCACCTTTGAACTCCTTGGCGAAGAGTCCCTCCAAGATTTATTAACCTATTCAGGTGGGTTCACGGAGCAAGCCTACAAAGGGAAGGTGTATCTAGAGCGCATCAGTTCGGTGGGCTTTGTGTCCCATGTGGTCGGGGCTTCAGAATTTTCCACTTTCCTCCCTCAAAATGGTGATTTCATCTTTGCAGATACGCTGAACGATCGCTTCCGGAACCGAATTTCCATCACCGGCGGGGTCCAAATCCCCGGTTATTACGGTGTTTCTGAAGGCTTAACCCTAGAAGGGCTGATTGCTTTAGCGGGAGGCTATCGGGAAGATGCAGCCCAATCCCAAGCAGTGATTGCGCGGAGAGATCTCCTCGGGGTATGGTCGTACCGCGGTGCGACCACCATGGGGCAAATCATGCAAGAAGGGGACTCCGTGATCGTGGGGTTGAGTACTCAGTACGATGCGCTTCGAAAAATCTCGGTGAGCGGAGAGGTGAACGCCTCCGTAGAGTTTAATTACGGGGAAGGGTTGACCCTTGCAAACGCCATTACCTTGGCGGGCGGCTTCACCGATCTTGCGGACCAAACGTCCATAGA
>DLWR01000189.1 GCA_003444795.1 Cryomorphaceae bacterium | reverse complement strand
CCATCAAGGGCCAAACCTGGACCGCCGAACGCCCCGTCCTCGTGGGCATCCTGAACACTACGCCCGATTCTTTTTACACGGGAAGCCGCGTAGCCTCTGCGGATGCCGCTGAAGCATACGCCAAAACGCTCTTGAATGAAGGGGCTGACTGGCTGGACATTGGGGGCTGCAGCACCCGACCTGGGGCGGAAGTACCGACACAGGAAGAAGAATGGCAACGCGTAGAGCCCGCCCTCCAGCGAATCGCCCAGCGCTTTCCGTCCGTACCCATCAGCATTGACACGTTTCGCGGAGAAATTGCCCACCGTGCACTGCTGGCAGGGGCCGATGTGATCAACGACGTCTCTGGGGGTAGCTTGGATCCAACTATTTGGACCGTCGCCGCTCAGTCCAAAGCCCCGTACATTCTCACCCACTACCCAGCAGGGCACAGCCCTAGCACCATGCAAGAGGCCGCTTTGACTCCGGAGGAAGTCATGCAGGATATGCGCCACTATTTTGAGCGGCACCTGAATGAACTCAAAAGACAAGGGGTGGATCACGTATTGCTGGATCCGGGACTGGGCTTTGGCAAAACGCTGGAAGCAAACTACCGCACACTGAGAGAACTTCCGCTGCTCCAATCCCTAGAGGCACCCTTGTACATCGGTCTCTCCCGCAAAAGCATGCTTTGGAAGCATTTGGACAGAACGCCCGAAACCGTCCTCCCTGCAACCAGCGCCTTACACCTCTATGCACTAGAACAGGGGGCGCAACTCTTGCGCGTCCACGATGCGCAGGAAGCATTAGATATACGAAAAATATGGGAAACGATACATCACCAATGACCCGCGCTTGGCCTCCCGTGCACAAAAGGGAATGCATGCGCCTTCTGGCTTGGACCGCCATCCTCGTGCTGCCCATGAGTGTTGCCTCTTGCGATGGCGAGCTCACCATGACCCGTGGATATGAATACGCATTGTGGCTGTACACCAACAGCTTTGTCTTTTTGGTGACTGTGATGGGAATCGGAGCTCTCCTAAGCGCATATGCACACATCCTGTTTCACGCGCGGTACACCACTTGGAATGTGCTCCCTATAGCTATATGGCAGCTGTTGTTTGGCCTGCTTCTTTTTATGGTCACCATCGACTGGGTTTATGGCGCGGAAGGATGGTTTCAAAAGGATCTCTTCTTCCCTTTCTGGACGCAGTATGGCGTGCAAGTGGACGGTCAATGGTACCTATTAAACACCGATCAGCCTCTTCCATTTCGATTTAACTCCAAGGATAACCCAGAGGCTGAAATGCTGAATGGGATTACTCCCGTGGCCTTGATAGGCGTCCTTTGGTGGACTTATCAATCGGTTGCCGATGTGCGCTTCTTTCTCCGTGGCAGGCGCCAAAGCACTTTGGACTGAGTGCTGTCACCCCACTGCCGTAAATCTTCTGGCAAAGCTGGATATGCCAGCGGTACGTACTGATAATACTTCACTCCTCTAGATTGAAAATAACCCTCTAGCCGTCTTTCCCAGTAATATGATTGAGCTAAAAACCCTTTCGTACCTTGAATGAGCGCAGTATCGACCCGAATTTCCACCTGCGCCAACCCCCTGCCCTGTTGGTGCCAGGTCCGCTCTTGGGTCTTCCACGGGCCACTCTCCGCCAGTAGCATTCCCGCTGCCAATATCCCCATAAAACTCAACACCCACCACTTTTTATAGGCCCCATAAAGCCCTCCCAAGACAGAAAGTCGCAAAGCCCAACGACCGCTGTCTGACAGGTATCCCCCTGTCAAAACCCAATCTTCAGGGACCGCGGCTAAGGCATTCAAGGCCCATTCCGGAAAGGGAAGAAACCAACCAAAAGCCTGACCCACTATGGCCATTGCTGTGTAGGGGTAGAGCATGAGGATTACCGGGGTGAGAAACAGATTGGCAGGCCAAAAGAACCAAGGCCATTGATGGAAGGTTGGCCATGCCACCCAAAGCGTGGAAAATTGTGCCGCGGCTGACAAGCCTGAGGTCTTTTGCCATGGAGACATAGGGAGTCCCATCCACAGAATGATTCCTGCCACAGCACTCACAGACAATTGAAACCCGACATCTTTCAGCCAGGCAGGCTGGTACAGCAACATCCCAGCCACCGTCCAATCCAAGGTTCGCATACCGGTTTTTCGGCGTTCACCAAGGTTCAAGACCGCTAAAAAACTAATCATGACCGCGGCACGCACAGCGGACAATGGATAGCCAATGAGGGCGACATAGCCCCACAGTAATGCGAGTCCCATGATGCGCGCCCTTGGACGCCAAGGCCAAGGGAGGATACGCATGCTGCCAGCTATTAGCCCCCACAAGAGTCCCAAATGAAAGCCAGAAACCGCGGTTAAATGGGCCAGCCCAAGCCGCTGCAGCCCCCCTCGAATCTCAGGAGGTAAATCCCGGGCTTTGCCGAGCACCAAGGCCTGTACCAATGCTTTTGCGGAGGAACTCCAAGGAAGGGAATCAACTTTCAGATTCCAGGCTAACACTAACTTAGATTGCTCCGCTTCACTGGAGCATTGAACTTCGCCCAGCCTTGCCTCTCCAAGCATATCTTTTGCACCGTACACCATTTTTGAGGAAAAAACAAAGGGCAATTCCAGGTCTTCAAACGGGTAGAAAGTGACATTTCCGCGGTATGCCCCAGAGGACAATGGCTTGGATAGATGCCAGCGCTGACCCAGACTATCCACAAGGGTCCTTCCATCCAAAATCCTGAATTGTCCCTGGTAGTGGACTTGGCGATCTAAGAGCTTAGCCTTGGGCACGGAGAACCAAGCCACGCCAAATACAATCAGTAGCATAAGGTCCCGGAGAAAAATGGGATGCACCCGAATCATGGCACAAAGCAAGACCGACGTGTCGGGCAAGAGCCGACCAAAAACGAATACAAACGGATTCTGAAGCGCTAGAGTGCCGCTAGTCCACCCACTTTGCCTCGTCCCAGCGAACTAAGTGCGTTCCTGGAAAGTAAAATCCAGTAATCTCTGGGGCCGAATATCCCTTTTTCGCCATGACATGCGCCCCTTCTTGGGACATACCAATGCCATGGCCATATCCCCGGCCCTGCAAGGTGACTTGACCGGCCCCATCCTTTACAGAAAACCAGGTAGAACGGAGCTTGTAATGCTCTCGAATGGTCCTCAAGCGGACGCTATGACCACCGTAGACCATCCACTCCGCTCTAACCGGTTGCTGGTAGGTACATACAAAACGCCTAAACGCGGAGTCATTGGAGGATTGCCGAAGCCAAGCCGCCATCTGGGCGATATAGGCTTCCTTGTCCAAGGATTTGGTCCAATGGGTTTGTGGGCAGTCCAGACTAAAACTATCTGGGACACTCACCAGGTATGCGCGCTCTGAAAAATACCATCCGGAGGGCATGGTTTGCCCACCTGAATTAGCATGAAAAAGGGCCTCCGCCGGGCGTCCCGCGGCGGTGACCACCAATTGGTCTGAGGTAAGGGCTACGGCCGTTTGCAAACGTTTCAAGCGGGCTGTGTCTGCCGGCCAACCATGGTACACTTGGGACTGCACATCATCCGTGACCGCATAGCACTCCCCTTGCTCAAAGAATTTTCGCTGATTTCGGGCAAACCAAGTTCGGGCCACGGCGGCCTGAGCCGCCCAAAGTTGAGGATGTTCTAACCTACCCAGCTCCGCATGCACCACGCCTACTAAATAATCATCCATGTCCAAGACATTGACCGCCAAAACATAGGCCCCTCCCCGAGGCTTCAAAACCACCTTGCCCGGCAAATAGCGCTTGATTCCTTTGGGGCCTAAAAAGTAGAGGGGCTTCCGTGAAGTAATCGCTAAAGAATCGACGAGCATATCGGGCCGCCCTTCTGACTCTACCCGAAGTTTCCCTTGTGCCTGTTCCACCATAAAGGTCGAAGCCTGAATCGCACTGTCCGCTCCAAGTCCATAGAGTTCAGCCGTGAGCGAAGCCCCACTCATGAGTACTTGGCTCATGTTCTGCCCGGAAAATAGCCGAACGCGCACCTTAGGCACCGCCCCATGCAACGCCCCGCCTCCGATGAGGACGCTAAAAAACAGGAACCATTTACAAATGCGACGCATGTCGAGCAATCATAGGAAAGGGATCCCCTTGGTCAATGGATTGGCGAAGTTCGGTCACCGTTTGAGGCCAGGTGAGATCTGACATAGCCTGAAGCAAAGCAGGTGCCAAGACTTTTGGATGGCAGTCCGATTGAATGCATTCAGCCACCGCAGCCCGTTGGAGAATTAGGTTGACCAAGGAAATATAGGGGACTCGAATCACCCGCTTCCCAATGGCGTAGGAAAGCGCCGAAGTCTTGTAGGCCACCACCATGGGCACACCGCGTAAGGCCACCTCCAAGGTCGCTGTGCCGCTGGCAACCAAAGCACCCGAATACCCCGTCATCCCGGGCACGCCGGATTTTACATCCTCAGGACGGACATGTACGCCAAAGCTGGACAGGATTTCAAGGTATTCCGCGTCTGGGATATGCGCAGGCCGAAACCAATGAGCCTCTCGTTTGAGCTGCTGGGCCGTTTCCGCAAAAATTCGAACATGCTGGGCAAACTCCTGCGCTCTGCTACCTGGCAACAGGGCTAAAGGTCCCGATGGATTCCACCCTCCTGCTGCAACGCGTTGGGCAGCCGGATGCCCATAGTAAGGCGCTACGACGGATGCTTGCGACAAGAGTTTGGCTTCAAAGGGAAGCAATGGATAAACTGCGTCCAGATAGGTCTGCAAAAGGGTCAGCCTGCCCGGCTTCCAAGCCCAGAATTGGGGACAGACCACTTGAACTACGCGTGTACCCGAGCGACGGAACCCCTTTTTATCCAACCACTTAGCTAAACGCAAATTATAGCCCGGGTAATCCACGAGGACCACTAGGTCCGGCCGCTCATCTTTTAAATGCGCCTTGATGATTTGGTCATTGCCCCAAATTTTCTTCAAGTGACGAACTACCTCCGCAAAACCCATAAAGGCCATGTGTTCCATGGAGATCAGTGGGGTGGCACCATCTAGTACCCGCTCCATGGCGGGACCGCCGGTATAGGAAATCTCTAAGTCAGGCTGTGCTTCGATCAGCGCGGAAAGAAATTCGGCCCCCAAGACATCCCCTGAGGCTTCTCCCGCGAGTACAAAGACCTTTTTCACAGCCATTCCCAACGGTAAAAGAGTGCAATAGCTGCGTAAAGCGCCGAAATAGCCAGAATCATCCGAACCAGACGCTGCCTCCGCATCATGACCCCCACGATGACAAAGGTGAACTCTATCAGAATGGAAAAAATGAGGACACGATTGAGCAGATAGGTCCATAAATCTGGATCAATTTCGCTCACGGAAGGAAGGTCTGGGTAGGTAGCGTGGAGATAGGCCCATACAAACCAAGGGGTTCCTCCCGCAATCACGGCACCCATTAGGGCTTCCAATCGATCTCTACGTGGTCCTGGACTCATGCTCCTATAACGCTGTGAACGGCCGCTAGTGCGTGATGGGCGGTCAGATCAAATTGGATAGGCACTACGGAGAGGTAATGGTGGTTCAAGGCCCAAATATCACTGTCATCTCCACCGTCCGAATCCACAAACTCGCCACGCATCCAGTAATAGGGCTTCCCGGTTGGATCAATTCGTATGTCAAAATCTTCTTCCCAATGGCCCATCGTCTGACGGCATACTTTAATTCCGGCATAGGGTGTCCCATTGGCTTTTGGGATGTTTACATTCAAACAAACCCCTGCCGGCAGGCCTTTCTCCAACACCGAAGTGGCAATTTGTTTGATATAGGGTTCGGCGGCACTGAAGTCCGCATCCCAGCTATAATCAAGCAGGCTGAAACCAATGGAGGGCACGCGCTGCATGGCCCCTTCCACTGCGGCGGACATCGTCCCGCTGTAAATCACATTCACACTGGCATTGCTACCGTGGTTGATACCGCTGACAATGAGATCCGGTGTGCGGTCCAAGATTTCATGGACCGCCAATTTGACACAATCCACGGGGGTGCCGCTACAGGCGTATTCCGTCTGAGGACCTGCATCTTGCTGCGCTGGTAGGCAGCGAAGGGTGTCGTGAATAGTAATCGCATGGCCCATGCCGCTCTGTGGGCTATCTGGGGCCACGACGACGACCTCGCCGATCGTGTTCATGATGCGTATAAGGGTCCGGATTCCCGGGGCAATTATGCTGTCATCGTTGGTTACGAGGATGAGCGGTCTGGCCTGCTTTGTCATGTCCCAAAACTACATTTTGACAGGTATGCATCAACGGCACCGAATTTGTACTTTTCCACAGTAAATCAAACAAACCTATGTTTATCCTCATCCTTCTCGTTTTTATGGGTTTGGGCTTCGCGGTCCAAGCGCGTCTCAAGAACCGATTTAAGAAATACAGCCAAGAATTGCTGCACGGCGGCATGACGGGTGCCGAAGTGGCCCGCGCCATGCTGGACCACTATGGCCTTAGCTCCGTGAGTATCACCGCCGTCCCCGGCAAATTAACCGATCACTACAACCCGGCTACTAAAACCGTCAACCTCTCCCCTGAGGTATACGAGGGGCGTTCCGTAGCCTCGGCGGCCATCGCAGCCCACGAATGTGGACACGCCGTCCAGCACGCAAGTGCCTATGCCTGGCTCACCATGCGTACCAAAATGGTTCCGGTAGTCAATGCCTCGGGCCAAATCATGAATATTGTCTTCTTTGCCTCTTTGTTCGGAATGAGTCTACTTGGACTGGGCTATGATGGCATTTTGCTCCTCCTCATTGGTGCTCAAGCCATTATTGCTGGTTTTGCAGTTGTCACCCTGCCTGTGGAATACGATGCTTCTCGCCGCGCCCTCGTTTGGCTGAAAGGTGCAGGCATTACGAATCCCCATAACCATGGCATGGCCGAAGACGCCTTAAAGTGGGCAGCGCGCACCTATTTGGTGGCCGCTGCAGCGGCAGTAACCCAGTTGCTGTACTACGTCATGCTGTACATGGGGCGCCGAGACTAATGCGCATCCGGGCCTACCGTTCTGAAGATGCTCCGGGCATCTTGGACATCTACGGCCCAGTCGTGGCAACATCAAGTGCCACGTTTGAGTACGAAGTGCCTCCACTAGAGGATTTTGAGAAGCGCCTGGCGGCCATCGCCGGGCGCTTCCCTTTTTTGGTGGCGGAAGCCTCCGATGGCAGCATCCACGGCTATGCCTATGCCACCACCCACCGGGAACGCATTGCCTACCAATGGGCGGTGGAGACCTCCGTGTATGTAAAGGAACCCGGTAAAGGCTTAGGCCGAGCCCTCTACGATGCTCTGCTCCC
>DLWR01000122.1 GCA_003444795.1 Cryomorphaceae bacterium | reverse complement strand
GCGACGGCGGTAGCACTTAAATCCTGCCGTGGTGTCGTGAATAGGCATGCCGGTGATAAAGCGCACGTATTTGGAGGCGAAATAGCTGAGCAAGACGCGCGACATGGGCCAATTCACCACATTGACCCCGTTGGAATAGCGCGAACCAATAGCTAAATCGGCATCGTAGATCGCGCAGGCATCGAGCAGGCGGGGAAGGTCTTTGGGATCGTGCGAGAAATCAGCATCCATCTCAAAGACATAGGCGTAGTCTCTTTCCAGTGCCCATTTAAACCCATGGATGTAGGCTGTGCCAAGACCGAGTTTGCCGGTGCGGCATTCCAAGTGAAGGCGGCCCGAAAAGGCGCCTTGCGCTTCGCGCACGATGTCCGCCGTTCCGTCGGGGGAGCCGTCGTCAATAATCAGTACCTCAAAGCCTTGGGGCAACGAAAAAACCGCCTCCAAAATGGGGAGAATGTTCTCTTTTTCATTGTAGGTCGGAATGATGACAAGCGATGCGGACATAGTCCCCAAAAGTAGGCCATTGGGGCCGTATTTTTGAAGAAATCTGCGTTTTCCATGTCTGCTCCCCGTCTCTATTTGCTCGATGCCTATGCCCTGATTTTCCGCGCCTATTTTGCCTTTGCGCGAAATCCTCGGGTGAATAGCAAAGGGGTAGATACTTCGGCGGTGTATGGGTTCATGCTTGCGCTTTTGGACGTGCTCGAAAAAGAAAAGCCTACCCACATTGCCGTAGTATTTGATGTAGGCGGCAGCCAAGCGCGCGAAGAACTCTTTCCAGAGTACAAGGCAAACCGCGATGAAACGCCTGAAGGAATCAAAGTCGCGGTTCCGTATATCCATCAACTCCTGGAAGCCATGAAGATTCCCGCGTTGGGGGTTCCGGGCTACGAGGCAGACGATGTCATTGGAACCTTGGCACAAAAGGCGGAAAAAGAAGGATTTGACGTCTTCATGATGACGCCGGACAAGGATTTTGGCCAATTGGTCACGGAGAAAATTAAAATCTTGAAGCCAGGCCGCGGGGGCGATCCTGCGGAAGTGCTGGGCATGGAGGAAGTTTGCGCTCGTTGGGGCATTGCACGCGTCGACCAGGTGGTTGATATGCTGGGTTTGATGGGTGACGCCGTGGACAACATCCCAGGGATTCCTTCTGTGGGCGAGAAGACGGCGGCCAAACTTTTGGCCGAGTACGATAGCCTCGAGGGTATCCTCAAACACGCCGATGAAATCAAAGGCAAATTGGGCGAAAAAGTGCGCGAGTTTGCCGAGCAAGGTCGATTGTCAAAAGTCCTCGCTCGCATTTTGACCGACGCCCCCATCGACGTGGACGAGCGCGATTTGATGCGCGAGGAACCCGATACGGATGCCCTAAAAACACTGCTGGACGAACTTGAATTCCGAAGCTTGCAGCGCCGCCTTTTGCCAAGTGCGGCAGCGGCAGCAACGGCTTCCGCGGGCCAAGGTGCGGGTACCTCTGCCTCAGATGCAGGTGCAGCAGGCCCTGTGGCGGGCAACGATGCTTCGGGTCAGATGGATTTATTTGGTACGGCCCTGCCCGCCCAAGAGGTCTTGCCAGGAAGTGACGCCACATCCACGGACCACACGTACACCTTGTTGGACAATGCGGTGGCCGTGCAGTTTTTTGCCCGAAAACTTTCCGAACAGGCCGCTTTTTGCTTTGACACTGAGACGACCTCCTTGGACACCTTAGAGGCAGAACTCGTCGGTATTGCTTTCTCCTATGAGGCTCACACGGCGTACTATGTGGCCCTTCCCGCTGATCGCGAGGAGGCGATGGCTTTGTTGGAGCCCTTGCGTGCCCCCCTAGAAAACCCGGTTATTGAGAAAGTCGGTCACAATCTGAAATACGATTATCAGGTCTTGCTGAATTATGGTATACGGGTACAAGGCGCCTTGGTGGATACCATGCTGATGCACTATTTGGTCGAGCCGGATCAGCGCCATGGCATGGACGACTTGGCCCAAAAACTCTTGGGCTACACGCCTATTCCCATTACGTCTTTAATTGGCCCTAAGGGGAAGAACCAAAAGTCCATGCGAGAGGTAGATCCCGCAGCCGTGGCCGAGTATGCGGGGGAGGACGCGGACATCACGTGGCGCTTGCGTGAGACACTGCAGCCAATGGTGGAAAGCACCGGCGTGACTACTATTTATCGGACTATGGAGGCGCCTTTAATTTCGGTGTTGTCCCATATGGAAATGGCCGGTGTGAAAGTGGATAGCGCAGGTTTGGCGACATTTTCCGAGGAGCTCGGGCAAGATTTGGCTCGGTTAGAAACCGAAGTGCAAGAATTAGCGGGTCGGGAATTCAATTTGGGCTCGCCCAAGCAGTTGGGAGATATTTTGTTTGATGAGCTCAAAATCGGCCAAGGCAAAGCCAAGAAAACCAAAACGGGTCAATACGCCACTGGAGAAGAAGTTTTGGAGGCTTATGCAAAAGCGCATCCCATTGTGGAGAAAATCTTGGACTGGCGCCAGGTGGGCAAATTAAAGAGCACCTATGTGGACGCCTTGCCCCAATTGGTGCATCCCAAAACAGGACGCATTCATACCACCTTCAATCAGGCGGTTGCAGCTACGGGGCGCCTCTCGTCGACCAATCCAAACTTGCAGAATATTCCTATTCGGACGGAGCGCGGGCGCAGGGTGCGAAACCTCTTTGTCGCGCGGGATGCAGATCATGTGTTGCTGAGCGCGGACTATTCGCAAATTGAACTCCGTGTTATTGCGTCCATGAGCCAAGATTCGGCCATGCTGGAGGCTTTCCGGAGCGGCGAGGACATTCACGCGGCGACGGCAGCCAAGGTTTTTGGGGTGCCCTTGTCGGAGGTATCCCGCGAACAGCGTTCCCACGCAAAGACCGTCAACTTTGGCATCATCTATGGCGTGTCGGCCTTTGGATTGAGCAACCAAACGACTCTTTCACGATCGGAGGCCAAGGAGGTCATTGACAGCTATTTTGCCACCTATCCAGGGATTAAAAAGTACATCGATGACCAAGTAGCAAGTGCTCGCAGCAAGGGCTATGTGGAGACCCTACTCGGCCGCCGTCGCTACTTGCGCGATATTGACTCGCGGAACCAAGCGGTTCGAGGACATTCTGAGCGAAACGCCATCAACGCGCCCATTCAAGGAACGGCCGCAGACATCGTGAAGCTGGCCATGATTCAGGTGCATACCCGCATGCAAAAGGAGGGCTTCCAGTCCCCCATGATTTTGCAGGTGCATGACGAATTAGTCTTTGACGTTCAGCGCAACGAGCTGGACGGCCTTGAAGCCTTGGTCGTTGAGGAAATGGAAAAAGCTTATCCGCTCGCCGTGCCTTTGGTAGCTGAAACCGGTGTGGGTACTACCTGGTTGGAGGCGCACTAAGCCCGGGCTTCGCCTTCGCGCTAGGGAGTTTGGAAAATTCACCAACGAACCAACAAGCCGAACAAACCCGTTAGCTAACGACCGTGGCGCGGATCGCGTCCTCGCTCAGTCAAACGTCACATTCACCACCTGGGTGGCGCCGTTTCGCTTTACGGTAACGGGAACGGTTTGGCCTTTTGTGAAGGTGCTCAAAGCTTGCATGTAGTCCATCATACTGGTGATGGCTTGGTCGCCCATTTGTGTGACGACATCCCCTTTGGCCAAACCGGCTTTTGCCGCGGGACGGCCCTCACTGACGCCATCAATGCGCATTCCGGGGTCGCTGTAGAGGTAATCAGGTACCACGCCTAGAGTGACTTTAAAGCGGGGGGTGTCATCGGATTGGTCCTTGGTTTTGGAGAAGGGCAGCTCTCCGAGGGCATCCGCCGAACGTACAATGCCTTCGATATACGTCACCACATCCGCCAACCCGGCATAGTTGATCTTGTCCCAATCGTCTGAAGGGCGGTGGTAGTCCTCATGCTGACCGGTAAAGAAGTGCAAAACGGGAATGTCGGCTAAGTAGAAAGACGTGTGGTCAGAAGGGCCAACGCCGGAAACTTCCCGCTTAAGCACAAAACCAAACTCATTTTGCTCGTCCAACAACCCATCCCATAGGGGGCTCGTACCCGTTCCGTAAACCGCGAGCTGGCGCTCAGCATTTAGGCGGCCCACCATGTCCATGTTAATCATGAAGCGGGGGGCGGGGAACGCGCCGAGGTGCTCTTTGGCAAAGGCATTGGAGCCCCACAGGCCCATTTCTTCTCCGGAAAACGCAATGAAGACCACGGTGTTTTGCAAGGGACTGTCGTGGAAACGGCGCGCAAGCTCCAGAACGGCGGCCACACCGGAAGCATTGTCGTCCGCGCCATTGTGAATGGCTGAATCAGCACCGCGGTACAAGCTGCCTTCGCCGCCCCATCCCCAGTGGTCATAGTGTGCGCCGATGTAGATGGTTCCCTCCCCCTGTCCTGGCAGAACGGCAACGACATTTCGACCTGTGATTTTAGGACCCGTAGGGGTTCCATGCACGGATGGTTGGGCCTCAAATGGATCGAAGTAAGGCGTCTTGCTTCCAGAAATGGCGCCATTCAAGCCCATGGATTTGAAACGCTTGACCAAATAATCGGCTGCCTTTTGTTCCCCCTTAGTACCCACCTTTCGGCCTTCCATGGCGTCGTCTGCAAGGGTTTTGACATCCATTTGAAGCTGGAGGGCTTCTTTGCTGAGTTTTGCAGCGTCTTGGGCGTGCAGAGATGCACTTGCGGCAAACACAAGGGGTAAAATCAGCCCTAAGGCAAGTCGAAAAGAGGTATTGCGAAATTTCATCGTCATTTGAGGACTAGGTTTGCACCAAATGTACTTGTAAGCCCATGAAAACGTCTACCTCCATCCGTTTTTTCCTACCCCTTTTCGCTCTGGCCCTATGCGCCATGGAGGGGTTTGGTCAATCGCACTCAGCTACACCCGCTGGTGCTGTCTTGGACGCGAAGACGCTCACCTATCCGGGAGAGAAGCATTTGGCGAATGTGCGTCAATTGACCTTTGGGGGGGACAATGCGGAGGCCTATTGGAGTTTTTCGGGCAATAGTCTCGTTTTCCAGGCCAATTACAAGGAGTGGGGTACCCTTTGTGATCAGATCTTCTTGTACGAGGATGTCCGCCAAGTGGAAAAGACGCCCAAAATGCTGAGTACCGGTTTGGGCCGAACCACCTGTTCCTACTTCCTCCCAGGGGACCAAGAAATCGTGTATGCCTCTACGCATTCGGGTGGGCATGCCTGCCCGGAAGAGCCCTCTCGTGAGGGAGGTCGGTATGTTTGGCCGATTTATGAAACCTTTGATATTTACGTGGCCGATCTCAATGGGGAACTTCAGCGCCAGTTGACCCATGAGCCTGGCTACGACGCGGAAGCTACCGTCTCGCCGAAGGGGGATAAAATTGTCTTTACGAGCGACCGAAGCGGGGATTTGGAATTGTACACGATGAATATCGATGGCAGCAACGTGGTGCAAGTGACGGATGAGTTAGGCTACGATGGGGGCGCCTTCTTTTCGCCTGATGGAGAATGGTTGGTTTGGCGCGCTTCACGCCCGAAAACAGAGGCGGAAATCGCCCACTACCAGGGTCTTTTGGCGGAGCATCTCGTGGAGCCCACCAACATGGAACTGTATGTGGCTCGGGCGGATGGCAGCGATAAGCGTCAGGTCACGCATTTGGGCAATGCCAACTGGGCGCCATTCTTCACGCCTGACGGCCAGCGCATCTTGTTTTGCAGCAATCACGCATCCAAGCGCGGCTTCCCCTTCAACCTCTTTTTGATCAACTTGGACGGCACCGGATTGGAGCAGGTGACGTTTGATACCGCCTTTGATTCCTTCCCAATGTTCTCTCCGGATGGAAAGAAATTGGTGTTTGCGAGCAACCGAAATAACGGCGGCACGCGCGAAACCAATTTGTTTGTGGCGGACTGGGTGAATTAAGCCTCGGAAGGCGCTTCTGCTTCGATAGGCTCCGAAGGGCCCATTTCGGGATCCACGCTCGCGGTGTCGCGCAGGACTTCGCCCAAGGTGCGGTGGTCGTCCTTGTCGCTGTTTCGGACCATACCCCAGGCCATAAACACGGAGCTAGCCAGAATGATGTACAGCAGGATGCCGTTGTCAAATTGAGCAATGCCCATTTCGGCAGGAATGGCGTAGAAGAGCAAGATGGTAATGAGTCCCCGTGGAGCCAAATAGGTGAGAATGGCTTGAGGTTTGGGCACCGTCCACTGGATGGCGACGGCGCGAATTCGGTAGATGCCCACCAATGCCAAAAGCGCAAAGAAAATCACCAAGGGATTGGCCAATGAACTGAGGTCAATGCTGTAACCAAAAACTACAAAGAAGAAGGTTCGGACAATAAAGGCTGTTTCGCGCGTGATGAGTTTGAAATCACTCAGAAGGCCACTGACGATATCCGCTTTTAGCCATTTTTGAAGCTTGCCTGGGAAGAACAAATTGGGATTATTCAGGATCAAGCCAAAGATTAAAATGACGAGGAGCGAACTCAAATGCAGCATCTTGCCCACGGCGTAAAGCAGGATGAGTACGGCAATGAGCAAGAAGAGTTTGAGCTGTGTTTTGATGTTTTGAAGCAGGAGCACCAGCAGATAGGAGAATACCGCTGAAACCAACACACTCACACCAAAAGACCA
>DLWR01000180.1 GCA_003444795.1 Cryomorphaceae bacterium | reverse complement strand
ACGGGACCAAAGAAGAGAATGACAAAAAGATCGCCTAGTCCTTTATATCCATAGGCCCAGCCCATCGTGTAGCCGCGTGCTGCAAGCGTAGCTAGGGTGCCCAGAGCCAAAAAAGTAGCAGTATGGTAGCCACTCAAATGGGTCGTGCCCCACCAGGAAGTCAAGACCGTAAAGCCGAGGGCCAAAACCGTCAAAACATTGACTGCACGCTGCATTTCCGCTTCTTGGATGATGCCACTGGCTACGGCACGCGCTTCTACCCCTCCTTGGGCAGTGCCGTGTTGGTCCGCCCCTGTGCGAAAATCGCCCAGGTCGTTGGCCAAATTGGACACGAGTTGGTAGGATGCAGCCGTCAGCACCATCCAGAGGGTCAACCACCCGTCAAAGTATCCTCGGTCGGCCGCCAATAAACTGCCCAACGCTATACAGGCCAACGCGAGCGGCAAAGTGCGCGGACGAGCCGCAGAAACCCACTGTTTCAGCCTCAAGGGAAAATGGGGAATTTTCCAAAGTCTGGATCCCGCTTCTCCAAAAAGGCTCGCTTGCCTTCCTGCGCTTCGTCCATCAAATAGTACATCAAGGTGGCGTCACCCGCGAATTCCATCAATCCGCGCTGTCCATCGAGCTCCGCATTGAGACCTCGCTTCAACATCCGCAAGGCCATGGGCGAACGCTTCATCATGATTTCGCACCATTCGATGGTCGTGGCTTCCAAATCCGCCAAGGGCACCACTTTGTTGACCATACCCATGTCTTCGGCCTCTTTCGCCGTGTATTGCTGGCAGAGGAACCAAATTTCACGGGCCTTTTTCTGGCCTACGTGGCGTGCCAAGTAGCTGCTGCCGAATCCTGCATCAAAGCTGCCCACCTTGGGACCTGTTTGGCCAAAACGCGCATTGTCCGACGCAATGGTGAGGTCACAGACCACGTGAAGAACGTGCCCTCCGCCAATGGCATACCCATTCACCATGGCCACCACAGGCTTGGGAATTTCGCGGATGCGTTTGTGCAAATCGAGCACATTCAAACGGGGCACCCCATCTTCGCCGACATATCCGCCGACGCCTTTCACATTCTGGTCACCCCCGCTGCAGAAGGCCTTTTCTCCTTCTCCTGTTAAAACCACGACGCGGATGTCCGAACGCTCCCGACATATGTCAAAGGCTTCGATCATTTGGATGTTCGTCTCCGGGCGGAAGGCATTGTACACCTCCGGGCGGTTGATCGTGATTTTGGCAATGCCGTTGTAAAATTCAAAACGGATGTCGGAGTAGGCTTTGATCTCCGTCCAGGTAACGTGACTCATATAGACAAAATTAAGGCTGAAAGCGGGCTTTCCATGCGTTTTCACTCAATGCCGCATCGGTACACACCTCCAGAAGGGCGGGTCCAGGCTGGGCCAAAAAGGCGGGCCAACGATCTCCCCATTCCTCCATGGAAGCGACTCGGCTATAGGACAAACCCGCATGCGCCGCAAGATGTTCACAGGTTCGGCCATGCGACCATGTAAAGTGGCTATCCAACCATTCGGATTCTTTTGGGCCCTCAATCCAACGGAAGATGTTTCCACCACCGTTGTTAAACACCACTACTTTCAACCCCTGCGGAAGCACTGGCGTCATCCACGCATTGGCATCGTAGAAAAAGGCCAACTCGCCCGTGAGCAGCCAGGTGGGCTTTTGCGCAACCAAGGCCGATCCAATCGCCGTGGAACTGCAGCCGTCAATGCCACTAGCGCCCCGGTTGCTGAAATGTCGATAGTTTCCCTTCCACCCGCCATGTGCCCAGGTGTGAACCCCATACCGCACCGCAGTAGAGTTGGCCCAATGCACATCCGAGCCGGACGGAATCTCCGCGGCAATTTGTTCGTAGACCCAGAGGTCACTCCAAGCACCCGCACTGTAGGCAATTCGCTGGCGCCAAATGCGCGACCAATCCACTTCATAGGAAGGGGAAATGGCGGCCAACGCCTGCAGAGCTTCCGCAGACCCCATGGCCGTGGCCTCCTGCAGGCTCCCAAACATATTGGGATGCGGCGCCACAGGACCTATGTGCCAATGTGGCGTTCCCGCTAGTTTTTTCTTCGATTGCTTGGCAATCCAAGCACCACCTAGGGTCACGACCACGTCGACCCGCGCCGCCGGGGCATGCTCCCAAGCATCCTCCAAATGCAAGGCCGACCCTGCCTCCAACTGGCTCAAATGCTCCGCAGCGACCAACCACCCTTTTTGCTTGAGTTGGTTCACCGCTCGCTGTGGCGAACCCCAGGCGGGGTTCCATTGGCCTAAAATTAGCAGGGGGCGATGGGCCTCCTTGATCCACTCGGGCATCATGAGTTCCAACGGCTCCAGGGCGGGCATCGTCCATGGTGCAAGGTCAAGCCCTTCCGGCAAAGTGGGGCGGCCGTACAGGGGTTCTGCCAGGGGTACGTTTACATGTACCGGTCCAAATACCAATCCCTCCAACGCTACGGTCAACAGGTCCCACTGTTCTTCCAAAGGCGCCGATGGATCCAAGAGGGCCTGTCCTCTCAAATGCCCTTCATACATGGCCTTTTGCCGAATACTCTGCCCATGTCCTTGATCGATTAAATGCGGGGGACGATCGGCCGTAATGACCAGCAAGGGAAGGCGTTGGTAGAAGGCCTCTGCCACGGCCGGGGCGTAATTCAAGCCTGCCGTTCCTGAGGTGCAAATGGCCACTGCAGGTCTTCCGCTCGCCACCGCGGCGCCCAGCGCAATGTGCGCTGCGGCGCGCTCATCTAGGGCCGTGGTCCTTTTCCCAACCACCTGCCTGCAGGCTTCGACGAGCGGCGCATTGCGTGAACCTGGAGAGAAGACTGTCAGAGCGGGCGACAGCCCGCGAAGGGCCTGCGCAACGAGCGCAGCGAGGGTTTGAAAAGCGTCAGCCATTATCCGAAAATAACGCGCTCAAGCGTTTTGAGTTTTTGTTCCGTTTCCAGCCACTCCTGATGGGCGTCACTTTTAGAGGTGATACCCCCACCCGCGTAGCAGAGTACGCTGTCTTGGCCCCATTCAGAGCAACGGAGATTGACATAAAAAGCCGAACGATGGGGTTCCGACCAGCCAAAGTAGCCCGAGTAGAACCGTCGATCATAGCCCTCGCGCTGCCGGATGAAGGTGGCCGCTTGCGCTCGGGGCAAACCTCCAACCGCTGGCGTCGGGTGCAAGGCGGCGGCAATTTCTTCCGGTGCCGAGCCGTTTCGCTCGCCGTGAATCATGGAACAGAGGTGTTCCACAGGTCCGGCTGGCAAGACCGTGGGACCTTCCACGGTTAATTCTTTGCAGCCCAGCACTTGCAGCATGTGGATGATGTCTCGCGTGACCAAGTGTTGTTCTTCGCGCTCCTTGGCGCCCCATGCGCCGGATCCGCCGGAAACACGCGTGCCTGCAAGGCTCATGGTGTGAAGGGACTGGCCTTCCATAGACACCAGGCACTCAGGTGTGGCTCCCATCCAAAGGGTTTGTCCTTCGCGCTGAATCAAGTACACGGTGGCTCCCGGATAACTCGCGCACAAACGATCGAAGGTATCCAAAGGATCTAAATCGCTGGAGGGATAGGATTGGCAGCGCGAAAGCACCACTTTCTCCAGCGCACCTTCTTCACAGGCCCTACGCGCTTTTTCAACTAGCGACTCATACAAAGACTGCGTGTGGGACGTTGATTGCCTGACCGCAGGCAGTTCTGAGGCATCGACATAGTCCACGGCTGCGGCTCGAGCTGCTTGACCTTGCCAACTTTGTACTACCTCAAAACGCTCAGGCTGGCCCTGATAGGGAGAATAAAAAAAACTGCCTCGTTGGGCCGAACGCAGTTCCATGCCGAGCATGTCGCGCCCAGTTTCCCGAATTAAGGCAAAAGCTTTCATGCTCGCTCCTTGTTGGCACGTGGAACGATGGCATTCGTCATTTTCACAAAGGATATCAGCGCGCCTTCGTCGTTTTTTACCCGAATTTCTAGGACGTGGGTTCTGCGGCCTTTGTGCAAGAATTCTGCCGTAGCATGCACATAGCCA
Organism: Cryomorphaceae bacterium; assembly: GCA_003444795.1. Lineage (GTDB taxonomy): Bacteria > Bacteroidota > Bacteroidia > Flavobacteriales > Schleiferiaceae > TMED14. Next base: position 3,052 of record DLWR01000180.1, on the reverse strand, counting down.
CTACGGGCCGACCGCACGTGATTTGCTGCAATTTCCTGTCCTACGGCCACAAAATTGTGCGGATCCTCCATAAAGATTTGGGAGGCGGCTGAACCCACCGTTTCTGCCAAGGATACCGTGGCTCCACCATGGAGCAAGCCCACGGGCTGCAGGTGCTTGGAGGTTACGGGCATTCGGGCCGTTAAACTGTGGTCCGTCATAGAGGTGTACTCAATCGACAAAGTCTCCATCAGGGTGCCGCTGCAACGGCTGTTCAAAATCTCCAGAATTTCCTCGTGCGTCATGCCAGCAAAGATACGGGGAAGGCCTACCTTTGCCGGCTCACACTTCATTTGTAACGAAGCCATGATTGAAATCACTTTACCAGACGGATCGGTCCATTCGTATCCTGCGGGAACCACCGCCATGCAAGTGGCCGAAAGCATTTCCCGAGGTCTCGCTCAAAACGCACTTACCGCTAAATGGGAAGGCAGCACGGTCGAACTGAACGATTCCCTGCCCGCCTCTGGACGCCTCGTCTTCTTTACATGGGATCAACCCGAAGGAAAGGCTGCTTTTTGGCATTCGAGCGCGCACATTTTAGCGCAGTCCATTCTTCACTTTTACCCCAATGCCCTCCTGACCATCGGACCCGCCATTGAAAGCGGATTTTACTACGATGTGGATTTTCAGGGGGAAGCATTCGGCGAAAGTGACTTCGAGAAAATTGAAAAGCAGATGTTAGAATTTGCCCGTGAAAAGGCAGAATTCAAACTGCGTCCCGTTTCCAAGGCAGAGGCACTGGCCGAGTATGCCAACAACCCTTTTAAAACTGAGTTGATCCAGAACTTGGAGGACGGCACGATCACCTTCTGCGACCATGCCAATTTCACGGACCTCTGCCGCGGAGGACACATTCCCAACACGGGTTTGATCAAAGCAGCAAAGGTGATGAGCGTCGCTGGAGCCTACTGGCGCGGAAATGAAAACAACCCGCAGCTTTCTCGCGTCTACGGCGTTTCTTTCCCCAAGGCCTCTATGCTTCAGGAGCACTTGACCTTGTTGGAAGAAGCAAAGAAGCGCGACCACCGGAAGCTGGGCAAAGAGTTGGAGCTTTTCACCTTCTCTCAGCGTGTTGGCCAGGGCCTTCCGATGTGGTTGCCCAAAGGGGCGGCTCTGCGCGAACGTCTGGAGCAGTTCTTGAAAAAGGCCCAGAAAAAAGCAGGATACCAGGGAGTGATCACGCCACATATTGGCAACAAGGAACTCTATGTCTGTTCGGGCCACTACGAGAAATACGGCAAGGACAGCTTCCAGCCCATCCGAACTCCGGAAGAGGGCGAGGAGTACTTCCTCAAGCCCATGAACTGTCCTCACCACTGTGAGATTTACAAGTCAGCACCTCGTTCGTACCGGGATCTTCCCTTGCGCTTTGCGGAATTTGGCACGGTGTACCGCTACGAGCAATCGGGAGAATTGCACGGTTTGACCCGAGTGCGCGGTTTTACGCAGGACGACGCCCACCTTTTCTGTACGCCGGACCAATTACTGGAGGAGTTTAAAAAGGTGATTGACTTGGTGCTCTATATTTTCAAGACCCTTGATTTTGAAAACTATACGGCCCAAATCAGCTTGCGCGACCCCGAAAATCCCGGTAAGTACATTGGTTCCGTAGAGAATTGGGACAAAGCGGAAGCGGCCATCATGCAAGCGGCAGAGGAAAAAGGCTTGAACACGGTGGTAGAATACGGCGAAGCGGCCTTCTACGGCCCAAAGCTAGACTTCATGGTGAAGGATGCCTTGGGTCGCTCATGGCAGCTTGGGACGGTTCAGGTAGACTACAATTTGCCCGAGCGTTTTGACTTAGAATACAAGGGTGCAGACAACGAAATGCACCGCCCCGTTATGATTCACCGCGCGCCTTTTGGATCTATGGAACGCTTTGTAGCCGTTCTTCTGGAGCACTGTGCCGGCAACTTCCCCTTATGGCTCACCCCCGACCAGGTGGTGGTCCTCCCCATTTCGGAGCGATTCCACGACTATGCGCAACAGGTTGTTAATCTGTTAGAAATGTCCGATATTCGCGCCCTCATTGACGATCGGAATGAAAAGATCGGAAGGAAGATCCGCGATGCGGAAGTCAAGAAGATTCCTTTCATGATTATCGTCGGCGAGAAAGAAGTTGAAAGTGGTCAACTGTCGGTTCGCCGACATGGACAAGGAGACCTCGGAACCTTTGACGTTGAAGCATTTAGCGCCTTAGTGAACGAAGAAATCTACGCCCGCCTGGCCGCATTTTAACGCATGTTTGAACTGTAACTAAAACGCAAAAACTCTGGCACAGCCCTTCCAAAATCGTGGACAAGGACGCGGTCCAATGAGACCCGTAGTCCCGGAAACGCCTCACAAAATCAACGACGCCATCCGCGAACCCAAGGTTCGTTTGGTGCGTGAAGGTCAAGAACCCATCGTCATTTTAACCCGTGAAGCCCTGGCTCTGGCCCAGGTAGAAGAGTTGGATTTGGTGATGATTGCTGAAAAGGCGGATCCCCCTGTTTGTAAGATCATTGATTACAAAAAGTTCCTCTACGACCAGAAGAAGAAGCAGAAGGAGATTGCGGCGAAGGCACAGAAAGTTGTCATCAAGGAAATCCGATTTGGCCCCCAAACGGACGACCACGACTACGAGTTTAAACTCAAGCATGCACGCAAGTTTTTGGAAGAAGGCGCTAAGCTGAAATCCTTTGTGTTCTTCCGAGGACGCTCCATCATCTATAAAGAGCAAGGCGAATTGCTCTTGTTGCGCCTCGCGCAGGATTTGTCGGACTTGGGCAAAGTGGAGGCTCTCCCCCACCTAGAAGGCAAGCGGATGTTCATCTTAATCGCTCCGATTAAAAAGAAATAAAGACTAATCAGCAAACCCCAAATCGAAGGAATTATGCCTAAGATGAAAACCAAGTCCAGCGCAAAGAAGCGCTTCAAGCTGACCGGCACTGGACAAATCAAGCGTAAGCATGCCTACAAAAGTCACATTTTGACCAAGAAGGCAACCGATCGCAAGCGTCGTTTGACG
>DLWR01000058.1 GCA_003444795.1 Cryomorphaceae bacterium | reverse complement strand
GCTTGAGAATCTAGCAAAGCCTTGAATACTTGGCTCTTGATGCTCGTGGGGATCAACGCCTCCAACAATTGCGCTTTGTTTGGCTCGTACAGGTAATCTCCGATAGATGCGCCTGATGACTGCGCGGGCGAAATGGGCAACAACTGCTCTTCTCGCAACACTTGTACGGCGGCATTTTTGAACTGGTTGTACACCATCACCACTTTGTCGTAGCGGCCAGATAGAAATCCTTCCATGGCCATTTCCGCCACGCGCTGGGCGCCTTCAAAGTGCACTTGGTTAACGACTTCGAGCTCTTCTGCCACCACGTTCATGGTTTTCTTGAGCAAGTCGCGAGACTTTTTGCCCACGGCATAGACAGAAACGGTAGCGCCTAGGGCTTCATAGCGGTCAGACACCACTTTTACGCGCTTCAAAACGGAAGAGTTGAACGCTCCACACAAACCGCGGTTAGCTGTCATGGGAATGATTAACACGTTCTGAACGGGACGCTCTAAAGCATAGGGGTTTTCAGACGCATCTAAGGTGGCGCTCACATTTCCCATTAAGGCCGTCAGCTTCTCCGCATACGGGCGCATCTGGACAATGGCATCTTGCGAACGCTTCAGCTTAGCCGCCGAAACCATCTTCATAGCCGACGTAATCTGCATGGTGCTGGACACCGATGCAATGCGATTACGAAGCTCTTTTAGATTGGCCATTTGGGTCGAATATTAGGCTTGGTACGCAGGCAAGACTTCCTTGGCTGCCTTTTCAATTGCTTCAATTTGAGCATCGCCCCATGCGCCGCCGCGGATAGCGTCGAGCACATCTTGGTGCTTGCTTTCCATGTACTCCAAGAAGCCGTTCTCAAACGCCTTAATCTTGTCCACAGGAACGCTGTTCAACATCGCCTTGGTGCCCACGTAGATGATGGCTACTTGCTTTTCTACGCTCATGGGGTCATTTACCTTTTGCTTCAAGATCTCCACGTTGCGGCGACCCTTGTTGATCACGTTCATGGTAGCGGCATCCAAGTCCGAACCGAACTTCGCAAACGCTTCCAATTCGCGGTACTGCGCTTGGTCCAGCTTCAAAGTACCAGCCACCTTCTTCATTGGCTTGATTTGCGCCGAACCACCTACACGAGATACGGAAATACCTACGTTAATAGCGGGGCGAACACCGGAGTTGAAGAGGTCAGCCTCCAAGAAGATTTGGCCGTCTGTGATAGAAATTACGTTGGTGGGGATGTACGCAGAAACGTCACCAGCTTGGGTTTCAATGATGGGCAATGCCGTCAATGAACCTCCACCCTTCACGATGCCTTTCAAAGATTCAGGCAAATCGTTCATTTGGGCAGCAATGGTATCGTCCTTAATCACCTTAGCGGCGCGCTCGAGCAAGCGGCTGTGGAGGTAGAACACGTCACCGGGGTATGCTTCACGACCCGGAGGGCGGCGAAGAAGCAAGGACACTTCGCGGTAGGCCACAGCCTGCTTGGAAAGGTCATCGTAAATAATCAATGCTGGACGGCCGGTGTCACGGAAGTACTCACCGATAGCAGCACCTGCAAAAGGAGCGTAGAACTGCATAGGAGCGGGATCCGCCGCGTTTGCCGCAACAATCGTAGTGTAGGCCAAGGCGCCTTTTTCTTCCAAGGTCTTAGCCAACGCTGCTACGGTAGATCCTTTCTGACCGATGGCCACGTAGATACAGTAAACAGGCTCGCCTTTGTCGTAGAATTCCTTCTGGTTGATGATGGTGTCAATCGCCACGGTGGTCTTACCCGTTTGGCGGTCACCGATGATCAATTCACGCTGGCCACGGCCTACAGGAATCATGGCGTCAATCGCCTTGATGCCCGTTTGGAGCGGCTCGTTTACTGGCTGACGGTAGATGACGCCAGGAGCTTTGCGCTCCAAAGGCATATTGTACTTGGTGCCTTCGATTGGGCCCTTGCCGTCAATAGGATTGCCCAAGGTGTCTACTACTCGGCCCAACATGCCCTCGCCTACCTCGATAGATGCGATAACTCCGGTGCGCTTTACCGTAGAACCTTCTTTGGTGCCTTCGGCGGCACCCAACAATACAATACCAACGTTGTCTTCTTCCAAGTTCAAAACGATGCCGCGAAGGCCCGTTTCAAACTCAACGAGTTCACCGGATTGTGCGTTTTGCATACCGTAGGCACGGGCGATACCGTCACCGACTTGCAATACGGTGCCAACTTCTTCAAGCTGCGCTTCGGAAGCAAATCCAGAAAGCTGCTGGCGCAAGATGGCTGAAATCTCTGCAGGTTTTACGTCTGCCATGGGAAGGGAATTTAAAAGTCCGCGATGTATAAGTTTTTGTCAAATTCGCGCTCCAATTTGGACAGAGCTGAAGACACCGAAGCGTCAATTTGCCTGTCTTCAACGCGAAGCACGAAACCACCAATCAAGTTCTCGTCCACCACCTGTTCCAACTGAACGTCAGAGGTTTCAGGCGACTTGAGCAAGTCCAAGAGTTGGTTCACTTGTTCAGGGTTCAATATGCTTGCCGAGGCAACGCGTGCACGAACCACCTTTTTCTCAGCCAAATACAGGCTGGTGTATTTTTCCAACACGTCCTCTAGATGTGCCTCGCGGCCATGCTTTACCAGCAAGGACAAGAAGAGATTCATCAAAGGATCGAGCTGAGCCGCAAAGACGTTCTCAAGCGTCTTGAGCTTTTGTTCAGGCTTGATCACTGGGCTTTTCAAGAAAACGCGGAAATCGCGGCTCTCTTTCAAAACCGACAACAAGCTGTCGCAATTGGACTTTATGACGTCCAATGCTTGGCGTTCGCGAGCCAGGTCCAACAGGGCCTTGGCGTAACGGTTTGAAGCGCGCAGTGTGCTCATGCCTGATTAATTCATTTTAACGTCCTCCATTGCGCGGTCGACCATAGCCTTCTGCGCAGCGGCGTCTTTCAACTCAGCGCGTAGAATGCGCTCGGACATATCAATGGCCAACTGCGCCACTTGGTTCTTCACCTCGGTCATAGCGGCCATTTTTTCATTGTGAATTTGGGCACGGGCTGCGTCCAAAACTTTAGCGGCTTCTTCAGAAGCGGCCGTTTTGGCGTCTGCAATCGTTTTGTCGCGCAACGCACGAGCCTCCTTCAAAATCTGCTCGCGCTCTTCGCGGGCTTCCTTCAAAAGTTGCTCATTGTTCGTCTGCAAGGAGGCCATTTCAGCTTTAGCAGCTTTAGCAGCCTCGAGGGCCGAATCAATTGCTTCTTCGCGATCCTGAACGGCTTTCAAAATGGGCTTCCATGCAAACTTCGCCAAAAGGAAAAGCAAGATGAAGAACGTGAGAGTCGTCCAAAAAATGAGGCCAAAGCCAGGTGTTACGATACCCATTGTACTACGTTTCTGAGGTTTATAGATTCACCCTAAAGGCGCGTTTGGCGGGAATGCCCGCCAAACGGCCTGTAAGAGATGAAATATTAATTACCCAACAACGCGACAACGATACCGAACAAACCGGCACCTTCAACCAACGCGGCTGCGATAATCATGTTGGTTTGGATCTTACCCGTGTGTTCAGGCTGACGAGCAATAGCTTCCATGGCGTGACCGCCAATCAAGCCAATACCGATACCTACGCCGATAACGGCCAAGCCTGCTCCAAGTGCTGCAATACTTCCGGTCATGATACTAGGGGGGATTTGAGTTAAAAATTAGCGTTTAATGATGTTCTTCATGCATAGCGGCTCCAATATATAAAGCCGTTAAAAGGGTAAAGATGTAGGCCTGCAAGGCGGCCACCAACAGTTCCAAAATGGAGATAAATAAGGTCAAGAGAACGGAGGCCGGGCTTATCCATACCGTTTCAAAAATGAATACCAAAGAAACCAAGCTCAATACAATGATGTGGCCTGCCGTAATGTTGGCAAAAAGACGAATCATCAAAGAGAACGGCTTCGTAAAAATTCCGATGAATTCGACAATGGCCAGCAAAGGCTTTACTGCAACGGGCAAGCCGGGCATCCAAAAAATGTGACCCCAGTAATGCTTGTTTCCGTTGACGTTTGTTACTACAAAAGCAATAATTGCCAACACCATAGTAACCGCAATATTGCCCGTCACGTTGGCTCCTCCTGGGAAGAAGGGCACCAAGCCCAACAAATTGTTAATCCAAATAAAGAAGAAGATGGTTAACAACAAGGGGACAAAGCGCTTGTAGTGGTGTCCAATATTGTTCTTAGCAATGTCATCTCGAACAAAAACAACCAAAGGCTCAACAAAGCCAGCCAAGCCGCGGGGGGCACTATTTGGGTTTTTCTTGTAGCTGCGGGCAGCGGGCAAAAAGATTAGAAGGATGACGAGGGCCGCAAATAAGAGGGCCGCAACATTTTTGGTGATTGAGATGTCCCAAGGGCTTTCGTTGCTAACCTCGTGGGTTTCGTGATCCATATGGGCATAGACGCCATGCTCATTCGCCTCTTCAGAAGCGTAGTAAATTTTCTCGTGAACATTCACAAAGCGTTGGCCGCCGGCCTCGACCACATGGGTGCCTTCTTGGTCGTGATGGAACTCCGCAGAGGAGAAAACGACTAGACCATTGTTCGTGTACAAAATGACGGGCAAGGGAATGCTCACCGGATGATCATTCCAATCAAAGAGGTGCCAACCGTGACTATCTGCAATGTGGTGCATGATAACCTCTGCTGGATTGAAGGCCTCTTTTTCTTCGCCCTGCTCTGTGGCGTGACCGTGACTTTCAGCATTTGCTTCGATCGCAGATGCGTGTTCATTTGCCGTATGTGCCTCTTCAGAAGCCAAAACGGCATTGGATGCCATTAGGCAAAGACCTAAAAGGAAGCTGTTGAATGTTGTCATGGGGCTTGCAAAATGCGCGGCAAAGATACTCTACGCATCTTCCATATCCTACTGTTTCTTTATCCAAAAAACTGCCAGTGCAGATTCTGCGATCAAAACGAAAATATATGCCCCCACAAACTGCAGGGCATTAGAATTGAAATTTGGGTCATCGCGCATGGCAAGAGGCAAGATCACCGCCCCCAATCCCAAAAGCATCCGAAGGATTCCCCCAACAAAGTAAGCGGGGATAAAACGGCCTTTCTTTTGTTCCTCCAACGTCTGGGCCAAACCAAATAAACTGATTCCCGTCCCTACCCAATACGCGTCGCCCACCCAAAAGATCGCAGCGTTCCCGGCGATGTAATACGAAAGACCGTGTAGAAACAATCCGAGGCCATAGACCAATATGAGGGGAAGTGCCCAGGTTTTCATTTGGAGTCGTTTAATACTTGTCGAACAATAAGGGTCAAAGAAATGACCGTTGCCAGCAAACTACAGCCTACGGTCGCCCATGCGGTTTCGCCATCGGCCCAGCGACCAGCAGAAAGGTCCCAGCGATAGCCCGCATAGGCCCCCAAGGCAATCAACCCTCCCATTTGGAAGGCCATTCCGGAATACTTGATGGCGTTTTTCATGCCTCCTCAGCCTTAGGCCGCAGAAGCTTCATCTTTCTTGGCGGCTACCGTGTCGGCGGGAGTTGCCGTGGTCTTGCGGTTCGCCATGGTACAGGTGCCCGTAAACTGAGCCCCTGTTTCGACAGCGAGTTTTCCGGTGTTCAAATCGGCTTGCACATTCGCGGTCTGTGCCAAGGTTGTGATGCCTTTGATTTCCAATTTTCCGATAACCCGGCCGGCAATGCTTGCCTCTTGGGCGCGCACTTCGCCATCTATGGCACCACTGGGGCCTACCACCAGTTTGCCACCCACGGACAAGTTGCCCTTCACGTGGCCGTCGATTCGAATATCCCCAGGCGAATGAATGTTGCCTTGGAGTTGTGTTCCTTCCACAATGCGGTTATGTTCTCCGCCTGCTTCGTTGCGTCGTGGTGAATTCATCATAGCGTGTATATCATTTCAACCCAGGCACCATAGCCCTTCAAGTCTTTCTGACTGTAAAAATGCGTAAAATTTTGCACGGTTATAGGCCAATACTTTACATCGTAAGGAGTGAGGAACTGGGTAACGGGGGTAGCCCGCTTCACTTTGTTCCGATAATCCAAGGCTTCTGTGCTATTCTTGAAGCCATCCACGGCAATAATTTGGGTCGATTCATCAAAAGGAAGGACCCGAATGCTCATCGGCGCGCCTGCAAAATACTGCTGGTGAAATCTAGCCAAGGCGTTCCGAACGTCATTCGCATTGCCCGCCGAACTAAACAAGATCATCACTTGATGGGGAACCGAAAGTGCCTCCACATAGGGTGAGGTGACCCCCGCCTCATCCACCGCGTCGGCGGCCAAGGCCATTTTAATGTTTCCTGCCGCTACGGCTTGGGGGGTGTTTGGGAAGCCTTCCTCCACTTCTGTCAAGGCCTCAATATAGGCTGAGCGGCCTTCCTTGCCCCCAATCGCCTGTGCGCGCAACAGCGCTGCCTGAGGCGCCTCTTCGGGGCTCCACGTGGTGGCTTTGAAAACCGCCAGCGCGCCCTCCCATTGGCGTATATCCACGCGCTCCACCAGAGTGCGGAAAGCAGCCGACGCTCCGATAGCCTCAGGCTTTTGAAGGACTTCGCCGCGCAAAAGCGCCGCATACCGCGTCGCGGGGTAGGATTTTAGGACCAGGGTTTTTTCCGCTTCCGCCTGTATCGACTCTTCCCGCTGCAGGTACAAACGATGAAGCGCATAATGCGTGAAGGCTTCTGCTTCACAGGCCGAATTTGTTCCGCCCTGGCATCCGCCCCGAAGGCTGTCGGGCATGCCACACTCTACCGCTCGACGCTTCAACGTGGCCAACGCCTGGTCCAGGTCGCCAATTTGGTCGCGGTATATCGCCGCAGCCTCTAGCAATGCGTTGCAGATAAGCGTTCGGCAGGAGTCTTTCTGTTCTTGGGTCCGAGGAATGGCGTTCAAATAGGTCGCCAGCTCATAGGTGGGGTCCACATAAGCCTCTGCATTGCTAGGGTCCTCGGGCGCCGAAGGGCCGCCCTGGCCCATGGTTCCCATGGCCCAAGTACCTGAAGCGCTCTGCAAGCGCCAATTGTCCACATTTGGGCGCTGCCCCCACTGGGTGGTGAAGCTCGCCATGCCTGCTGCACGTGAAACTGGGTTGTAAAAAACCCAACCCCCAGCCGTGTTAGCGCCAGCCACCGGCCCTTGTGCGGAGAGGAGCGCAGATTGAGCGTTGAGCTGCGCATTAAGTGCGGCCCTTTCTGCTGCTTTAATGGCAGCCCGCTCTTGCTTTTTGAGGTCATCAATGTAAGCGGTGAACTTGGAGCGCAAAAAAGCCTCGGATTTGGTGCTGAGGACGAGCAAGGAGTCGTTTCGGTCTAAAACCTGCACCACCGACATCAGCGCATTGAGGCCATCGCGCCGCTTGGCAATAGACTTTTTAAGCGGGTGACCTTCTGGCAAAAGCGCAAAGGCCGAATCCACATCTACCTGTGCACGGTTGTAGCGCTTGGCATCAAAGTGCATGGTTCCTCGCTCCGAATAAGCCATGGCCAACAAGACCGGGCGATCTGGTTGCCCAGCACCCACACAGCGATCCAGGTAAAACAGTTGGTTTTTGCGGTCTTCTTGTGACTGTGCCACGCGAGCCAAAGCAAAATAAATCCGGTCGCGGTAATTGGCGTTTTTGGGTTCTTTGAGAAGTTTAAGGAGTTCCGCATAGAGTTTTTGGGGACGCCCATCTCCATTCAGCGTCTTGTGCAGCTGCGCTTCTAAAAGCATGTCATAGGTGCCTGGCTGGCCAGCAATACAGCGTTCAAAGGCTTGGCGAGCCAATGTCCGTTCCCCTTGCAGCTCATAAATCTGTCCGGCAATAAATGCATAGCGCGCCCAGCGCTTTTTGTCTTTCAGTCGCTCGGATGCTTGTTTTAAGAGGTCGGCCGCTAAAATCCACTCCTCATTGCTTCGGTGGGCTTGGGCGCGCAGAACAAGAATCTCCTGAGCATATTGGTCTGGAACCCCTGTGCGTTCCAGTTCGTCCAGGGCGGACAGTGTCGCTGGACCATTGCCCTGGCGCGCCAGGATGAGAATACGGGAAAGCTCCGCCTCGTAGAAAAGATCGGCTTCTCCCTGTGAAAAAAGGCGCTCCTGGTTCCAGGGGCGCTTCGCTTTTCGGTCCGTGTTGCGTGTCACCATCGCAAAGGACTCCTGGGCCGCAACGTCCAGGCCCAACAGCGCTTGGGACTTGCCCATGAGCACGTATGCGTCATAGACTACGGTGTTTTTTTGCGTGCCCCGAAACATCATACTGTGTTCTTGGACCGTTTTGGTGGCCTTTTCGATGGCGCGCTTGAGCGAGGCGGCGGGTGCGCTGCCATCTTTTGCTTGGCCCCAGGGATAAATGTCCAAAACGCGGTCGTACACGTCTATGTGGTCCGTTTCCAGCTGCTTAATGGCTTCCCGATAAGCCTCTTGCCCGTTGAACAAGGGGTTAAACCGGGCCGTCATCTGATGGTAGGTCCGGTTGATGGCGCGGTCTTTGGTACGGCTACAGCTAACTACCAGCAGGCTCGCCAAGGCGATCCCTGCCGCAATAGAAGTAGAATATGCTCTGCTTAACCGCATGATTTTTTTAGCCGAATACCTTTAACGACGCGAGGCCAAAGTTATTTCATGTAGGTGGGCCGCGCGGACCCAATATCTTTGTGACGAATGGAAAGCGAAACGAAAGCCCCCAAGCGCTGGAAAAAATGGCTCCGAAAGTACCGTGTGGTGCTTTTGGACGAGACCTCTTTTGAGGAGCGTTTTTCCTTGGTGCTAAGCCGCTTCAACGTCTTCGTGGTCGTGGGAACGACCGCCGTTGTCCTTGTCATCAGTACCATAATGCTGATCGCCTACACCCCTTTGAGGGAATACATTCCCGGATACGCCAGCACCTATTTGCGTCGATCGGCCATTTCATTAGATCAAGAGACTGATTCGCTGCTTACCCAACTCTCTTACCAAGATGCCTTCATTCGGCGCTTGCAAGGGGTCATGAACGACGAATTGTCCCTAGACTCCCTGGGAGATGCCAGCCCCCCTGCGGGATGGAATCCGGAGAAATTAAAGCCTTCGGATCGCGAACTCGCACTTCGCCAAAATGTCGCTGACATGGAAGCAAAGGCTAAAGCAGATGTCGACCCGGACAAAGACCTCCTCATGCCCTTGAAGGGAACCCTTTTGGCGGGACAGCGCAGCGCGCGCCGTGAATTTGGGATCAAGATTTCTGGCCAGGATGGCGATGACGTGGTGTCGATGAAGGATGGCACGGTCCTGTCCGTCGAGGGCACCCCCTCGTTGGGCTATGTGGTGTTGGTCCAGCATTCAGGAGGCGCATTGGGGCGCTACGGCAACATCGCCAAGGTCAGCAAGCGCGCGGGCGACTACCTCCGACAGGGGGATGTCTTGGGCACCCTGGGAGAAGCTCCCGAAGGCGACCAACCTTACCTATCGGTGCAATACTGGCTAGGCGGCGAGTCACTCAACCTGGAAAAACTACTTGGATTTTAAAGATGGCTAGCATCAAAGAGATTGGCGCTCGCATTTGGGCTGCTGTTGCGGAACGTGAAACCCAAAAATGGGCCGCAAAGCCCGTGGAAACTCAGGAGGCTGTTTTCCATCGATTGCTTCACGCCGCCAAGGACACGGCCTTTGGAAAGGACCACGGGTTTGCCGACATCAAATCCTATGCGGATTTCAAAGCGCGCGTGCCTCTTCGGGACTATGAGGGTCTCCGTTCATATGTGGACCGCGTCGTGGACGGCGAGTCCAACGTTCTTTGGCCCGGCCGACCCTTGTACTACGCCAAAACCAGTGGAACCACATCCGGGGCCAAGTACATTCCTTTGACCAAGGAGTCCGTGCCCTACCACATAAAATCCGCGCGCAATGCCCTCTTTGCCCACATTCGCAACACGGGCCGCACAGGCTTCCTGAATGGTAAAATGATTTTCTTGCAGGGCAGTCCTGAATTAGAAGACAAGAAGGGGGTAGCTCTGGGCCGGTTGTCCGGCATTACCGCCCATTTTGTGCCCAGTTATTTGCTGAAAAACCGCATGCCTTCTTGGAAGACCAACTGCATTGAGGACTGGGAAACAAAGGTGGATGCCATTGCCGAAGAAACGTACAACGTGGACATGACCGTTATCAGCGGCATTCCCCCCTGGGTGCAGATGTACTTCGAGCGCTTGATGCACAAAACCGGTAAGAAAACCATTGCGGAGATCTTCCCAAATTTTGACCTCTTCGTTACAGGGGGTGTGGCGCTGGAGCCCTACCGGGCGCGCTTGCTCGAACTCTTCGGGAAGAACATTCCCGTTTTGGAAACGTATCCCGCGTCTGAGGGCTTTTTTGCCTACCAAGACCAGGTAAACAGCCCCGATTTGCTGCTTTTGTTGAACAATGAAATGTTCTACGAATTTGTGCCTGCGGATCAATTCTTTGAGGAAAACCCTCCCCGATTGAGCATTGGCGAAGTGGAGCTCGGCGTGAATTATGCCTTGATTTTGAACACCAATGCCGGCCTTTGGGGCTACAGCATTGGGGACACGGTTCAGTTTGTGTCCAAGGCGCCATATCGCATTCGGGTCACGGGCCGAATCAAGCACTTCATCTCTGCCTTCGGCGAGCATGTCATCGGCTCCGAAGTAGAATACGCAATGGACCAGGCCCTTCATCAGCACGGAGGATTGGTGCGCGAATTCACCGTCGCGCCCAACGTTAACCCCACAGAAGGTGGTCTTCCCTACCATGAATGGCTGGTGGAGTTTGACGAAAAGCCGGCAGATCTCGCCGCCTTTAGCGCCACCTTGGACCAGGCGCTACGCACGAAAAACAGCTACTATGACGATTTGAT
>DLWR01000197.1:4113-7212 GCA_003444795.1 Cryomorphaceae bacterium | reverse complement strand
AGAGGTCTTGACCGCGCAATTCGAGTCGTGCTAATGGAAGCTTGGTGGGTTTGGGCACATCCTTGATAACCTAATAACCCTCCTTGACTTCCAGGTTGCCAGACCACTGTCCGAGCCAGACTCCCTGATCCGTGAGAGCCTCCAAAGAGCTAAAAGTTTGACGCCAACCTATCGTGCCATTCACATGTCCTTGGCTGCCGGTCCAGGTCGGGAATTCGAGCCAATGCATCACGTCGAGGAGGTTGTTCTGCCCCTTCAGGGTAAGACTGGCTTGGGCACGAGGTTGCACCAAATTGTCCATTTTAAAGCTGCCGCTCAGAACGGAGTTTCGCGATTGGAAGGAAAATGCGGAGATGTCCAGGGTGGCCGTTTCCAAGCGGGCTTGGGGTCCGTTGTCGAAGACGACATGCGCCGAAACGCCTTCCCCCACAATCCAGCCATTGCTGGCGTTCAGAGTGCCCTTCTTCCAATCACCCTCTGCACGGATACGCGAACCCGCTGGGGTAGTACTAGCGACGACTTTTAAGTCCATGAGTCCGTCGGCGACGATGGTGCTTGGGTCAGGAATTAAGGCTTTAGGTAGCAAGGCCATCACGTCCGACATATCCAGATTTTCTGCGGTAGCCGTCCATTGACCTATGCCCTGCTGAATACTGCCGCTGAGGTCCAATTCCCAGTCATTGATAGTAACTACCCCGTTGTCGACGAGTATTTGGTCGACTTCGCTATTGCTGAAGAATTCGGTCGAACCGCCTATACGCACAGATTGATCGTTCCAACGCGGAATGAGCAGTTCCCATGCGGCTTTGGCATCAAACTGTTCCGCATCGAGGACGCCGCTGAGTTTGACGCGTTCGGCGACAAAGGGGAATTCCCAGGGGCTATCGCCGTAGCCGGAGAGGTGGATTCGGGCATTTAAAACGGTGAAGCCCTTGAGATCCACGTAACTGGCTGTTTCCGTACTGTCCTCCTTCAGGATGTCAAAATTGGTTTGGCCGTCCTCCTCCCAGCGCATTTTCAGGGCGCCATTGGAGACGGTCACCCGCTTGAGAATGGTCTCGCCGCGAAGTACGCTAAACAGCCCAAACTGCGCATAGACTTCCTCAAAATAGAGCAGAGTGTCTCCGCTATTTGGCCGCAAAGGATCCTCGATAAAGACATGGTCCAAACGCAAGGAAACATCCGGAAATTGCCCAAGCACGTCTAGTTCCAGGCCGCTCGCTTGAACCGGTACGGAAAGCTGTTCGTTCACCACGCCGAGCAACCGAGCGCGCAAGGCGTCCGAATCACTCTGTAGATAGCCAATAAGTCCTGCCAAGCCGAGAAGGGCCACGCCAATCAGTAGGGCCAGGGCAATGAGGACTTTTTTGATCACAGCATCTTCAAGAATGAAATCTCTTTTTCGTTCAGCAAGCGGTATTGGCCACGTTCGAGACTCTTCTTGGTCAGGCCACCAAAGGAAGTGCGGTCCAATTTGACCACTTCATAGCCCAAGTGTTCGAAGATGCGGCGCACAATGCGGTTGCGTCCCACATGCAATTCAACGCCCAAGGTGAACAAATCGTCTTCTTGAACAAATTCTGCACGGTCAATCGTAACTGGGCCATCGTTCAGAGTCAAGCCCTTCTTCAATTTCACCATATCCCCTGCTTCAAAGGCTTTGTCCAGGGTGACTTGGTAAATTTTCTTAGCGCCGTGGCTGGGGTGGGTCAGTTTTTTCGCAAGGGCACCGTCGTTGGTGAGCAAGAGCACGCCCGTTGTGGCGCGGTCCAATCGTCCCACGGGGTAGATGCGCTCCTTGCAGGCATTCGCCACTAAATCCATGACGGTTTTGCGTGCCTTTTCGTCGTCTACCGTGGTGATGAATCCTTTTGGCTTGTTCAGCAAAACGTAGACTTTTCGTTCGGATTTCAGGCGTTCGCCCGCGTACCGAACGTCATCCGTCGGTCCCACCTTGAAGCCCATTTCCGTGATGATTTTGCCATTCACAGTGACCATGCCATCTGCAATCAAGGCATCGGCATCGCGACGGGAACAAATCCCCGCATGGGCCAAAAAGCGGTTGAGACGCATTTCATCTGTACTTGGGGCAAACTCTTCTGCGGTTTTGTAACGAGGCTTGCCACGCTGTTGCTTCTTTTCCCAGTACGCCTTGTCGCCACGAACGCCACGCTTAGGGCCAGATCCAAATGAACGCTCGCCATCGCGAGGTGGGCGGCTGTCGAAGCTGCGCTCACCGCGGGGCTTGTTTCCAAAATCACGGTCACCGCGTTCGGGGCGGGGTCCGCGTGCATCGTTGTCCCGGTCGCTGCGGTAGGGTTTGTCGCCAAAGTCACGCTTGGGGCCGCGGTTAAAGGGCTTGTCGCCATCGCGAGGCGGGCGGCTGTCGAAGCTGCGCTCTCCGCGCTGGGGGCGGTCTGATTTTTCAAAACGGGGGGCGGAGGAATCGCGCTTAGGGCGATTTGCACCCGGGCCAGAGAGGGTAAACTTTCGGCGGCCGTCGGCTCCGCGTTCCTCTGAAAAGGAGGTTCTGGAAGGTCGACCGGCGTCGCCCTCACGGCGAGACGGTTGGTTGGTCGTGCGCGTGGGTTTCTGGCCACGCGGTGAACGCTGTTCTTTCACAGGAAATAAATTTTGCACAAAGGTAGACAAATCCCATGCCGAAAAAGGCTAGCCCCAGCCTTCCAAAATATTCCTAACCTCTTGAATGTGTGGGTATTTCAAGCAACCGGAGACGAGGCAGAGACGGAGTTCGGGTTCGTGTGTCATCAAGGAGGCTGGACGAAGCATGCGCGCAGCCCGAAAAACACGCCGTGCTTGGCGCTCCGGAATCTCCCAGCCTTCGAAGCCCTGCTTTTGGTATTTGACCTCAATGACGAGGAGAGATTTTTTAAAAGGATGCCAGAGGAGGAGGTCCACTTCGGCTCGGCCTACATGGCCATTTTGGACCAATAATCGGTAGCCTTGCTGCTGATAAAACAAGAGGACATGGGCTTCGGCGATGGAGCCTGCCCATCGACGTTTAGAGGGGAGAAAGATGTCCACCGGCCGAATCTACCACCAGGTGATAGCGGTAGCCGGTTAGAAACGCTTCGTTTT
>DLWR01000197.1:0-3811 GCA_003444795.1 Cryomorphaceae bacterium | reverse complement strand
TCTTTTCCAAAGGGAATGGCGTTGTCCTTCATATCGGAGAAACTCCCTAAGGCCACTCCCGCAAGGCCTTTTAAAACCCCTGCGCGTTTGAGTCCCCATAACATTCGATCTATGTGGTAGACGTATTCATCCAAGTCTTCAAGCGCCAGGATGCATCCGCGTAGGTCGGGGAAACTGTCGGAACCGAGCATGGAGTACAAGACGGATAAGTTGCCCCCTACGACCGGGCCTTGTGCTCGGCCATTGCGCTGCAAGGGGTGGGTTGCGGCCACCAAAGGTTGCGGATGGCCACCGAGCAACTGCGCCAGACTATTAAGGCTTTTTGGTGTGCTGCTAGGAATCTGAATGGGCATCCAGCTGTGCACGGCACAGAGCCCTTGTTGAAAAGCATGGCCTAAAAGCATGGTGAAATCACTAAAGCCGATGAGCCACTTAGGCTGGTCCTTTAATCGGGGCCAGTTAATGGCGTCGACCATTCGGACCGCTCCGTAGCCGCCTCGAATACTCCAAATGGCCTTGACTTCGGGGTGGGCGATTGCCCAGTTGACATCAGCTGCACGCGTGGCGTCGTCACCTCCAAATTGATGATCGCGGGCCCCCAAATTTGGTGCGTGAAATGGGACCCAGCCTTGGGAACGAATCCAAGCATCTGCTTGGGCAATGACCTCTGGTTCTCCAAAGCGTGAAACGGAGACCAACGCGATGCCGTCGCCTGGTTGTAAAAATGGGGGAGAAAGGGATTCGGCCATAGAACGAAACCAAGGTACAGCCCTTTGTACTTTTGTGTGACATGAAACCTTACAAACGTTCCACGATTACCTCAGCGCTTCCCTATGCCAATGGGCCCATCCATATTGGGCACTTGGCGGGTTGCTACCTGCCCGCTGACATTTACGTACGCTATCTACGCCTAAAAGGGGAAGAGGTAGCTTTTTTGTGCGGATCGGACGAACATGGTATGGCCATCACGATGAAGGCCCGAAAAGAGGGGGTGACCCCTCGCGAAATCGTCGACCGCTATCATGAAATGATGCGCGATGCTTTGGCGGGCTTAGGAATTCAATTTGACATCTATTCGCGCACTTCTTCGGAAAAGCACGCGCAAGTAGCCAGTGATTTTTTCAAAACCCTCTATGATAAAGGGGTGTTTGAAGCGCGTGAAACCGATCAATACTTTGACCCGGAAGCACAGCAGTTTTTGGCAGATCGTTACATTACGGGGACCTGCCCTAAATGTCAAGCGGCCGGGGCCTATGGCGATCAATGCGAGAAATGTGGCTCTACACTGAATCCAACAGACTTAATCAACCCCACTTCCACCCTTTCTGGTGCGGCTCCTGAAATGCGCAAGACGACCAACTGGTTCTTGCCTTTGGATAAGTTGGCGCCTGATTTGCGCGCCTATATTGAATCCCATTCGGAGTGGAAATCCAACGTGTACGGACAGTGCAAATCCTGGTTAGATGCCGGCGATGGCTTGCAGCCACGAAGTATGACCCGCGATTTGGATTGGGGCGTGCCGGTTCCGGTCGAAGGTGCAGATGGCAAGGTGCTATATGTGTGGTTTGATGCGCCCTTAGGATACATAACCGCTACCCAAGAGCTCTTTGGCGAGGACTGGGAGATGTGGTGGAAAGATGAGGAGACACGCTTGGTCCACTTTATTGGCAAGGACAATATTGTGTTCCATTGCTTGATTTTCCCGGCCATTTTGATGCAGCATGGTGGCTACATTTTGCCCCAAGATGTGCCTGCGAATGAGTTTTTAAACTTGGAAGGCGAAAAGCTTTCAACCTCCCGAAATTGGGCGGTTTGGCTGCATGAATATTTGGCCGAATTCCCGGGCAAGCAGGATGCACTCCGTTACGCACTTTGTGCCACCATGCCGGAAACCAAGGACAATGACTTCACTTGGGCGGATTTCCAGCAACGAAACAACTCGGAATTGGTGGCAATTTTAGGCAACCTTGTGAACCGCGTGATGGTCCTCAATCACAAATACTTTGAGGGCAAGGTGCCTGCGGTTGGTTCTGCACCAGAAGATCTAGAGGCTCTCGGTGCCATTGCTGTTCAATCGGTTAAAGTTTCAGCAGCTTTAGAAACCTACCGTTTCCGCGAGGCTTTAACCGAGGCGATGAATTTGGCCCGAGTCGGAAACAAATACCTAGCCGATTCCGAACCCTGGAAAGTGGTTAAAACAGATCCTGCCCGTGCGGCAGAAATTCTTGGTACAGCGACCCAAATCATGGCTGCCCTAGGGGTGGTTTTTGAACCTTTTCTTCCCTTTACGGCTGCGAAGATTCGGGCTATGGTCGTTATGGAAAAGGCGGATTGGACCTTGCTGTCAGGAAGCTCTGTGGTTCCTTCTGGCCAAACGCTATCCGAACCAGCCTTGTTGTTTGAAAAAATCGAAGACGACGCTATGGACGCCCAGCGCGCCAAGCTTGTGAAGCCCTCAGAATTATCGGAATAGACTATGCAAAATCCCGAAACAGGAAAACTGGAATTCCTCCAGCCCGGCTCGGCTTTGCCGGCGGGAGCGACCATCCGCTAAGAGTGAAAAGGGGCTCCGCAAGGCCCCTTTTGTTTTAGTCTAGGTTTTTATCGTAGGCCGACTCCAGTTGTTCGGCGATATCGGTGTGGTGGTGAATCAATTTCCAGACGCCATTTTCCAATCTGAAAATGTTTGTCGCGCGGTGGCGTACTTGAACGGATTGGCCATTTGGATCTATATTCTCACCAACTTCAGTGCATGAAACGCAGGCCATGTCCTGCCCGATTTGAACACTAATTCCTTCGGGTCGAATGCTGCCGCCAATCTTCATGTCAGTCACTTGTTTGAAGTCGGCTCCAATGGCTTCCCAACCAACTAGTTTCCCTCCAAAGGGGCCCATATAGGTGATCGAATCTCCGTGTGACCACACATTGGAAATAGGGCCAAAATCGCCCTGAAACATGGCATTTAGGCTTGAATACAGCGAGTTGTTAGCGGCGAGTACATTTTCTGTTTGCATGATTTCTGTGGGTTTAGACGTGCATGCGAAGAGCATGCTACATAGGACAATGAGGCTAAGGCGTTTCATGGTTTAAGGTTTTTTGACACGAATATCAGTAGTGGCCAATCCCACCGTTTTCCCATCTTTTTCGATGGGCACCGAATAGGTTTGCATCCAAATTTCACCTCCCCCTGCATCAAAATAGGGCTCACTCCATAGTGCTGCACCTTGGGAAAGAGGCAAGGTCAGCCAAGACTGGCTATTGATGTTATAGGATGGGTCCATGAGGTTTGCATAGGCGAGCGTCCTTCGAGTGGAGCGGTACCAATAGGCGCAGCTTGTAGCAAGGGCATTTGTGTCCAATTCTACGATTGCACAGCCATAGAATTTGTAGCCTTCAATGGCCAAGTAATCCTGAATATGTGAGGCAATTTGTGTAGAATCTAGGGGCCAAGCGGCACTCAAATCAGCCACCAGATTTTTTAATTCTGATTCAACGGCTGCTTTCTCGGCTTCCGTTGTGAATGGGATTTTTTGACAGGCCACTAGTGCGAAAAGTGCCAGACAGAATCCAATAAATCTTGTATTTAATCGAGTCCGCATGTAATGTGGGTAGTTTGGATTGATGGAATTAATATAATGCTTATTGGGTCAATTTGATGCGAATACTCCATCAGACTGCTTTAATTTCTTCGTAGAAATTTGACATGTCGTACATGAGATGCCAGTAATTTTGGGCACACCTTGGCCCCGTAGTTCAACGGATAGAATAGACGTTTCCTAAACGTTTGATCCAGGTTCGATTCCTGGCGGGG
>DLWR01000081.1 GCA_003444795.1 Cryomorphaceae bacterium | reverse complement strand
TGATTCAAAGGATGGCGCGTGCATTCGTTGAAGTCAACGAAGTCCGTGCGCAAGCCAAGGGAGATATTCAATCGATCGTCGGCGAATCGACCCACCCAGTTTGCAAAGGCATTCGCTTTGTAGTAGATGGCATCGGTAGAATAGTCGAGAATAAATCCGCCAGGGAGACGCTTGTCCAAAGTTTGGGTGTTGTACTTGGCTTGTTCCAAACCTACACCCACAAGGGATTCCCAACGGCTTTTTTTGATTTGGTGCTCAATGCGAAGTTTGTTTTCAATTTCTTGCGAAGCGTAGTTCAGGAGTTGTTCTAGATCGCGGTTGTTGTTTTCAAACTTGTAGGACTCGTTGTTGAGCATGAAGCGACTGAGCACCACATTGGTGATACCTCCAGGACCAAAGTGGGTATACTTAGCGCCAATGCTGTAGTTCCACTGGTCGTATTCAGGGAGATAGTTAAGGATATAGCGCTGCTCGGGCGTTTCATTCTGGTCCGTGTTCAGCACGCTCACGTCGTAGGCCCCAAGGCTGAGAATGGTCAGTTGATTGTTGCGGTTGAAGTTGTGCTTGACCTTGAATTGGTAGTCATTGTACGTCGGTAAAAAGGGAAGTCCAATGGCTTTGAAGAGGAATTGCAAATAACTGCGGCGGATGGACGCCAAGTAGGTCGTCTTTTTCCCCAATGGTCCATCCAGGGTGAGGCCAATATCGGAAGCACCCACTTGAAAGATTCCACCTGTTTTGTCCGTTCGGCCATCCTTTAGATTAATTTCCATGATGGAACTAAGACTATTTCCGCGCTGTGCGGGGAAGGCGGACGTGTAGAAGTCCACATCCCGGATGAAGTTCACGTTGATCATGCCCACTGGACCGCCCGAGGCGCCCTGCGTAGCAAAGTGGTTAATAGCAGGGATTTCGATTCCATCGAGGTAGAAACGGTTTTCGTTGGGACCACCGCCGCGAATGATTAAGTCGTTCCGGAAAGCAACGCCCGAAGCCACGCCTGGCAAGGATTGAATCACCTTAGAAATGTCTTGGTTACCCCCGGGGTTGCGTTGGATTTCATTGATGCCGATACTCTGAACACTCACTGGAGACTGCGCTTCTTGCTTAAACTGTTGCTGGGTGCTAATCACGACTTCTTCCAAGACCTGAAGGGCTTCGCGCAGTCTAAAATCCACGATGGCGGCTTTGGCTTGAGTGACTTGCACTTCAAACTGCGTCTTCCCCTCGTATCCAATAAAGCCTACAGTGATGTTATACAGCCCGGGAACCATGCCACGCAGTTCAAAATTTCCATCGAAGTCTGTGACCGTTTGCAAAGGGCTGCCTTGTACACTGACAACGGCTCCCGGAATAGGGTCGTTGCTAGCATCATCCACGACGGAACCACGGATGACCTGGGCGTTTGTGGCGAATGAGGCCAGGAGTAAAAGAGAAAGGAGGTAGCGCATTTTGTTTAATGTTTTCTGCCGATTTAACACTTTTCACAATAAAAGGTTCAACAAAAAACCCGGCGCAAGGCCGGGTTCTTCATCTGATTTATGCAACTCCTTAAAGTCCAGATACAAAACGTTTAATAGTATCTGCGTAATTAAAGGGTGCATTGTTTTTGGCGGCATCCGCACGGCCCATATCTAGCGCCTTATTGGCAGCTTTCTTGGCTTCCTTCTTACGGTCGTTCTTTGCCAATACCTGGGCATAGAGGTAGTAGTTATACCAGTTGTCCGGATTGAGTTCAATCACTTTTTCCATGTAGATAAGGGCGGTGGGAAGCTCAATATTGTTTTGATTGTAGAAGTTAGCCGCATTGCGGTAAACCTTCCAGTCCTCAGGGCTCTCAGTCACGGCCTTTTGAATGTTGGCCATGGCCAACTCCATGGTATTGAGTTCTACAGGAATGGCAATGCGCACATCCGACCAATCGAGTACAATTTCCGCCTTAGAGACCGAAATGTTTTCGATGCTCAAGCGCATGGTTTCTACGGATGAAATAGCCTGAGGAGCCGCGTCTATGCGCAAAACATCTTGGTCTTGGCTGTAGCCGTCCACGCCCCACATGTCTGTTTTGGTATTCAAAATGACCGTCCATTCTCCTTTGTTGGGAATCATGGACAAGCTGTATGTACCTGCAGGAACTTCATTTCCTTCGATGGTCACGGGCTTTGAAAAGGTCACCTTTGTATTTTGATTTGCTCCGGCGCGCCAATGGCTGCCAAAAGGAACGAGGTCACCAAAAATAACACGACCGTTCATGCTAGGGCGAGAGTAGTCCAAGGTGATATCGGTCAAACCCACGCGCTGTTCCAAATGTGTGGAAGGGGAGGGCTGGGGCAGCTCCTGAGCCACCACAGCTATTGAGCCCGCAAGGGCCATAGAGGTTAAAATCTTCTTCATCATGGCCCTAAGTTAAATCAAACGCTCCATCGCGCGATGGACAAAAGCAGTCAACGCTTCCCCCTGCAACAAGTTTTGCTGCAACAAAGCGAGATCTTTGGCGTGGGCGATTAAGCCATCGCGCTCTTCTCCCTCTGCCTTTAAGATCTTGCCAGCAAGCGCGTGATTGGTATTGACGACCAAATCGTACGAATCAGGGAAGTCGCCCATACCCATGAAGCCGCCACCGCCTGTGGCAGACATCTCCTTCATGCGGCGCAT
>DLWR01000226.1:3178-6055 GCA_003444795.1 Cryomorphaceae bacterium | reverse complement strand
CGGCGTCGTACCGCAGCATCCGCCCAAAATATTCACAATTCTGAGGTCCAAATACTCTATCACCGCGGCAGCCATGTCTTCTGGGGTCTCATCGTACCCGCCAAAGGCGTTGGGCAATCCGGCGTTGGGATAGGCACTCACTAAGAAGGGCGCCTCTGCCGCCAAGGTCTGGAGGTAGGGTCGCAAGTCTTTGGCGCCCAAGGCACAATTGAGGCCGATGCTCAACAAGGGCATGTGACTCAGGGAAATGAGAAACGCTTCCGTCGTTTGACCGCTGAGCGTTCGGCCGCTCGCATCCGTGATAGTGCCACTAACCATGACCGGTACGCTTTGGCCGCGCTTTTCAAAGGCTTCCTGAACTGCGTACAATGCGGCTTTCGCATTGAGCGTGTCAAAAACCGTCTCAATTAACAAGGCATCAACACCGCCTTCCATCAAGGCCTCTGCTTGCTGTTGGTAGGCGGTGGCGAGTTCATCAAACGTGATGTTTCGGTACGCGGGACGGTTGACATCTGGACTCAACGACAAGGTCCGGTTGGTGGGCCCAATGGCGCCTGCGACAAAGCGTGGCTTTTCCGGAGTGCTGTAGGCCTCAGCTATGGATTTGGCCAAGCGAGCCCCTTCCACATTGATGTCCCACACCAAGGATTCCATGCCGTAATCCGCCATGGAAATGGTCTGAGCGTTGAAGGTGTTGGTCTCAATGATGTCCGCTCCGGCTTCCAAGTATTGTCCGTGGATTTCCCGAATAATCGACGGCTGCGTCAGATTGAGCAAATCATTATTCCCTTTTACGGGCTGGCCCCAATCCGAGAATTGCGCCCCGCGGTATCCCGCCTCATCTAAGTGGTAACCTTGGATCAATGACCCCATGGCCCCATCTAAAATGAGGATGCGTTCCGCGGCTGCTTTATGAATGGATACCATGTCCTTCGTCGTTTTATACGCTTATTCAGAAGGACACAAGGCGCATGGCCTGGAGCTCATCTATCTGCATCTGCAGCGGGAGTTAGCACCCTTGCTTAGGGGTTGCCAAGACGTCTAAGGGCCCGTCCCTCGGTCTTTCTGGATAAGCACGGCAAAGGTAGTTGGGATTTTTAGGACCACAAGGGTGTCTAAACAGGTATATCTGCCTTTTTGGTCAAACTTTATGGGTATAGAAAAAATAGTTGCTTAAGCAGTCGATGCCATTACCTTTGCCCTCGCGTGGAAGGATTTGTCCGATTGCAACCACGGTAAAAAATGCTAAACCCGGCCTACCGCAGCTTAGCATCCACACCGTTTTTTTGGGCTTCCTGTCGCCAACTAAACCTGTTGCTATGAGCTACCTATTTACCTCAGAATCCGTGTCCGAAGGGCACCCCGACAAAGTATCTGATCAGATTTCAGATGCCCTTGTGGACCATTTTATCGCTTTTGACCCCGAGTCTAAAGTTGCCTGTGAAACCCTTGTCACCACGGGCCAAGTAGTCTTAGCTGGCGAGGTAAAGTCCAAAACCTACATTGACGCCCAAGAAATTGCGCGTGACGTCATCCGGAAGATTGGTTACACCAAGTCCGAGTACATGTTTGAGGCGAACTCTTGCGGTGTTTTGAGCGCCATCCACGAACAATCTCCAGACATTAACCAAGGCGTAGACCGTTCCAGCAAAGAAGAGCAGGGTGCGGGCGACCAGGGCATTATGTTTGGTTATGCCACAGATGAGACGGACAACTACATGCCTTTGGCCCTTGAGTTGAGTCATTTGTTGCTTCGCGAATTAGCCGCTATCCGCAAGGAAGGCAAGGTGATGAAGTATCTCCGTCCTGATTCCAAGAGCCAGGTGACCATTCGCTACAGCGATCGCGACATACCTGAGGCTATTGATACGGTGGTTATCTCCACGCAGCACGACGACTTTGCGGATGAAAAGGCGATGCAGGACAAAATTGCCGCCGACATCCAACGCTACCTTATCCCACGAATCAAAAAGCAATTGCCCCGTCGCGTCCAGCGCCTCTTCACCAAGGAAGTCCGCTATCTCATCAACCCCACGGGCAAGTTCGTCATTGGCGGACCACATGGAGATACCGGTTTGACGGGTCGTAAAATCATTGTGGATACCTATGGCGGAAAAGGAGCTCACGGTGGTGGTGCCTTCTCTGGCAAGGACCCCTCTAAAGTGGACCGCTCCGCTGCCTATGCAGCTCGCTATGTGGCCAAGAATTTGGTGGCTGCAGGAGTGGCCAAGCAAGTTTTGGTCCAGCTGGCCTACGCCATTGGCGTTGCCGAGCCTGTCGGCTTCTACATCAATACCTACAATACGTCCAAAGTGCGTGGCGCTGATGGCAAAAAATTGACGGATGGCGCCATTGCTCAAAAAGTTCAGTCGCTGTTTGACTTGCGCCCTTATGGTATTGAGACCAAGTTTGGTTTGCGCCAGCCCATCTATGCGGAGACGGCTGCCTACGGACACATGGGCCGCAACCACGAGGTGGTGGAAAAGCAATTCAAGCGCCCCACAGATAAGGGGATTGAAGTGAAGACCATGAAAGTGGAACTGTTCACCTGGGAAAAATTGGATGCGGTTGCGAGCATTCAAAAGGCTTTCGGTTTGTAATCTGAAAAGCTTCACAAGTTGAAAAGGCGGCTCAAAAGAGCCGCCTTTTTTTATGGCACAAAAAAAGGGCGCCTGGTGGGCGCCCTTTTTGCCGGTAATATTTCGCTTAGTAGCGGTACGTTTCTGGCTTGAAGGGGCCTGCCACCGTTACACCGATGTACTCGGCTTGATCCTGTGAAAGGGTGTCCAATTCAGCACCTACAGCTGCGAGGTGCAAGGCTGCCACTTTCTCGTCCAAATGCTTGGGGAGGGTGAAGACTTCATTGGGGTACTTGCC
>DLWR01000226.1:0-2806 GCA_003444795.1 Cryomorphaceae bacterium | reverse complement strand
GCACAACCCAAGTTGACCAAACGGCCTTCCGCCAAAATGATAATGTCATTGCCATCTACATTGTACAAGTCGACTTGCGGCTTAATAGTAGACTTAGTAGAACCGTAGTTCTTGTTCAACCAGGCCATGTCAATTTCATTGTCAAAGTGGCCAATGTTGCACACGACCGTCTTGTCCTTCATGGCTTTGAAGTGACGATCTACAATGATGTTCTTGTTACCCGTAGAGGTGATTACGATGCCTGCCAAGCCGACTACGTCATCCATTCGGCGAACCTCAAATCCGTCCATCACAGCCTGAAGGGCACAGATAGGATCGATTTCTGTTACGATCACACGAGCGCCGGCTGCCTTGAAGGATGCAGCGGTACCCTTGCCTACGTCTCCGTAACCAGCACAAACGACCACCTTACCGGCAATCATCAAGTCTGTTGCACGGCGGATGGCGTCAACGGCTGATTCACGGCAACCGTATTTATTGTCAAACTTGCTCTTGGTGACACTGTCGTTCACATTGATGGCAGGCATGGGCAAGGTGCCTTTGATCATGCGCTCGTATAAGCGGTGTACGCCGGTAGTCGTTTCTTCGGATAAGCCGCCGATCCCGGTAGCCAATTCAGGATAGCGATCCAAAACCATGTTGGTCAAGTCGCCTCCATCGTCCAAAATCATGTTCAAGGGCTGTTGGTCTTCGCCAAAGAACAAGGTCTGCTCAATGCACCAATTAAATTCCTCTTCATTCATGCCCTTCCACGCATACACGGGAATGCCCGCTGCCGCGATAGCCGCAGCCGCGTGGTCCTGGGTCGAGAAAATATTGCAAGAAGACCAGGTTACATCTGCACCCAGCTCTACCAGGGTTTCAATCAAGACGGCCGTTTGGATGGTCATATGCAAACAACCTGCAATGCGCGCACCCTTCAAAGGCTTGCTGGCACCGTATTCTGCGCGCAGGGCCATGAGGCCAGGCATCTCCGCTTCAGCCAGTTGAATTTCTTTACGTCCCCATTCGGCCAAAGCCAAGTCCTTGACTTTATATGGGATGTAGTTGGTCGCTACCATATTTTCCATGAATTTCGCGTTTGTAATGGTTTGGAACGGCAAAGGTAGGAATAAGGTTCAGGTTGAGGTCATGCATCTTGGTCTTTTTCAGGTAGAAATAGGGCGGATACCAACATTGGCCGACATCCCGAACGCGATAGACTCCCTCTCCCCCGCCGATCAATCTACCTGGGCGGCCCTCACTTCCGATGGCCGGAGGCAGCAGTTTCTGGCGGCGCGTTTGGCCCTTGAGGCAATCAAGCCGGATAGCCTGGTACATCTAACCTACCCTGAAGGCACACCCACGCTACCGAGTGGCTATGTCAGCTTCAGCCATGGCGGAACCCATGCCGTGGCCATTCATCACCCATTTTTGGCTGTCGGCGTGGACATAGAAGGGCCGCGACCCCAATTGGAACGCATTGCCCAAAAGTTCCTTCATCCAGAAGAACTCACCTACCTCGACGGACACCCCGAAAGGCATTGGCTGCTAAGGGTGGCTTGGGGAGCCAAAGAGGCGGTATACAAAGCCGCCCGAGTGAAAGGATTGGCCTTTGCGGAGGAAATTCGGTTCATAAAGTGGCCCGATGAGAAGGGGGCCTTTTCTATTNGAGTTCCCGGAAATGGAAAGCGCTCTGACGCCCACTTCTTGGTGCAAGCGCAAGCCGTTGCCACGTCCGAAAATCACAGCGACTGTTTGGTGACGGCCATTCAGGTCCCCCAACCCCTACACGTGGTGGTGACTGGTCCGGAATCCTGTGGGAAAAGCACCTTGGCCATCGGACTGAAAGAGTCTTTGGGCTACACAATGGTGCAAGAAATGGCACGAACCTACCTAGAATCGAAGATAGGGCCCGCCACTCCCGAAGACCTTCTGGTTATTCTCGACTTGCAACAGCAGGCGCAAAAAAATTCGCTTTCACAACTATCCACAGCGGCCAAAAACAGCTATAATAAGGGCCCGGCGACCGTTGTGGTCCATGACACGGATGAGCAGACGCTGCTGCTTTGGATGGCAGATAAGTTTGGGCCAGCGCCTAAAAAGCTTCAGGACGCAGCCGACCAGCCTTTGGCGCATCTATACCTCCTCTGTGGTGCTGAAATTCCTTGGGAGTCAGATCCCTTGCGCGAAAATCCGCTCGACCGCGATCGTCTTTACCAGCTGTACCGAGCGCGCTTGGAAACCTTGGGGCGGCCCTTTGTGGAAGTGTCGGGAAATGAGACGGTTCGGCTTGAAAGAGCGCAGCGCGCCATAGCCCAAGCTTTGGGGCAGGAAATGGCGTAAAGCTTCAACGAATAGGCTTTCTGCGCTACCTTTGAACCCACACAGGGGTGCCGAATTCGGCTGAGATGATACCCTACGAACCTGGGCAGGTCATGCTGCCAAGGAAGTGGAAACGCCTTTTTGGGCGGCCTAGTTCAGGCACCTCGCTGTGTAAACCCGTAAAACCAGCGAGTATGAAAACCACCGCATTTGCCCTCTTGACTCTCAGCACTTTGACGCTGAATGCGCAGCTATTGGATAGTACCGAGGTATCAAAAATCACCTTGCCAAGCGTGGAATTGTTAGAGGTTCGCGCCTCCGGTCGCACACCTATGACCGCCAAAACAAGCAGGTATAGCTTTAGCGATGAGCGCCAGATTTCAAATAGCATGCTCGCGAACATGAATTCGGGGCAAGACATCCCCTATGTGTTGCAGTTTACCCCTTCGATGACCCAAGCATCGGACGCCGGTACCGGTATGGGCTATACCTATTTGCGCAT
>DLWR01000120.1:932-8140 GCA_003444795.1 Cryomorphaceae bacterium | reverse complement strand
CACGGATGCGCTTGGACTCAAGCAACTGTTCCATGGGACGGCTTTGCTTGTAATCCGCAATCGTACGATCATAGACGTTGTCCTCCTTGTAGACGACCGCATTGAAATAGCGCATCTGCAAAATTTGGTCAAAGGTCAGGCGACGCGTGTTGTTGTCTGGATTGTAGGCGATGTTGGTGGCCAAAGCTTGGCGTGCATCGGGGAACCAAATCCAGAAGATATTGTAAATCTCTTGAGTTTGGGGATCCTTAACGACGGGAGAAAGTCCAATAATGCGGCTCTTCATTTCACCACGCTGCTTGTCAAAGTACCAATCAGACTTGATCTCCCAAGCAATAACGTTAGGAGCCTTTAGTTCGATAGAGTCAACCGCCAGGATGATTGTGGGATCGTCTGGATCGCGAAGCGTGTCGATACGGACAAGGATCTGCGCCACCTCTTGGGGCGTCAAATACATTTCAAAGGCGTCATCGCGGTAAACTTCCGAGATGGTGCCTTCCGTCATGATAGCGTCTTTGATGACATCGAACATGGCCTTGCGATCGGGTAGGGGTACTACAGGATAGTACAAGGGGTGGTTCAACTTCTCCTGAACGTGAATGCGCTCCCAGTGGCGCGTAGACCACATCATATCGTCCTGACGGAGGAAGGGATAGGGCACCACACGCGTGTTGGAGTAGTGGATGTCACTTTTTGGGATCAAACCGTCGTCTTCCGGTGTGATTACCTGCCCAAAGGCAGTGACCGAAAGCGCAAAGGCAATAAGACTGAGAATCTTTTTCATGATTATTGAACGTCAATAGAAATGATACCGACATTGGAAACGCGCGTTCCCTTGGGCGTAGTAGCGACAATCTTACGAATGCTAACCGTGCTACCTGGACGAAGGCGTGCGATAAGATCACGGCCCGTGCTTGGGATCGTGTTGCCTTGAACTTGTATAGGAGGCTGACCGTCCATCTTTAGTTCGAAAGCTACAACCTGCAGAGGAAGGTCGAAGGGGAAGTCTTGGTATTCGGCTGTTACTTCCGCTCTGCTCAACAAAGAAGCGGACATGATGCCTTCAGACTTCTTGTAGACCATGCCCACCGCTTGAGGAAGACCCTTGATACGGAAGAGTTTGTTGCCTGCACTGCGGGTTTTGCCGTCAGGCTGCTTGACGCTCACGCTGATGGTGACCTCCTTACCTGAAATCTTCGTGATATCTGCAGAGTAGGTGCCATTGCTACCGCTAACACCAGGACCGCTTACGACTAGATCCTTAGGAGCTACGCCGGGAACGGAGATTTCAAGGGGGTTATCCACATTGCGGTACAAAACGTTCATGGCGGTTGGAGAGATAACCACCATCGGAGGAGCCACGGTGTAAACTACGTCGTAGGTGTAGACGTCTTCGCTACCTGGCAGCTGCATGGTGCCCGTCAATTTCTTTTCGCCAATGCCGGAAGCAGGGAGTTTCAATTTACCCACGCCATTTTCAACAGCAGAGGGGGTGATTCCACCAAATTCGGGGTTGTTTCCTGCGTTGTAGGCGGCCAAGAAAACGTCGGCTTCGTAGGTACCGCCTTGGGTGACGAACGTTCCGTTGGTGGGCATTACGACGGCACGAACGTTGTCAAACTTGATCGTCGTTGCGTCGATGCTGGAATACAAGTGCTCTACGGCCTTAGCTTCCATGCGTCGAACACGTGACTGCAAGTCTGTCAAGAAAGGGATAATACCTGCTAAGGGTAATTCAGAGAACGTGGCCATTTCCCACGTCATCTTTTTGCCTTCTTGCTGAACGTCGGAAAAGTCAAAGGCTTGATTTACCTCGCTCTTCAAGTTCTCATCGTTCCCAGCAATCGACAACAAATAATCGCGGTATGCGGTTAGATTCTCGCGGATTTCCTTAGCTGCACCTCGGCCACCAATGGATTTGTCGTTCAACAAATAATTTTCCGCCACATCACGGTTGTCAGCACCATTGAGGCGGCCGTCCTCTTCTTCATCACGACCTCCTGTTTGGGTAATCAAATCCAATTTTGTCTTGTCAATCAAGTCATAGGCTGCAAAGGTGCGGGTGCGAACTTCTTTAGCGACTTCCCATGGAGCAGCAGCACGTGGATTGTCCGCGAGCTGTGCTTCAAAGGCGCGGTAAAGGTTTTCGGTACCCTTTGCAACAGTGGTAACGGTCGCCTCCATGCCTTTGTCCAGCTTGTGTAGAACCAACAAAATGTCTTTGGATACGTTGAGCGCCAACATAGCGGTCAACACCAAATACATCATGTTGATCATCTTTTGACGGGGAGACAAATTTCCTGAAGCCATGGAGTCTTTTTATACGTTCAAAGGGTAGTGTATCGAGTTTAGGTGGATTAAGCGCGGTTGCCGCCCATAGCAGCTAACATGTTGCCGTAGACACCGTTGAGTTGACCGAGGTTGTTCGCCAATTTGGTCACTTCTTCCGAAAGGTTTTCAGAGCTGGCCATTGAAGAACCAAGTTTCTCCATCAAGTTGTTTTGAACTTCCACTTGATTCGTGGTGTTCTGGAGCTGAACTGCATAAAGAGCGTTCAAAGCCTCCATGTTCTTAGCAGCTGAAGTGAGTTGCTCGGAGTAGGCAGCAGTTGCACCTGCAGCGTCAACGGTTGAATTCAGCGAAGAAGCGGTAGCGGCCAAACGACGCATGCCCTCGCCAAGGCTTGTCAACAATTCGGGGCCAATTTTGGCTTCTTCCATCATGCGGTCCAACTCTTGAGTAACCGTGCCGCGGCGTCCACCTTTGCCAGAAGATTCGCCACTTTCAAATTCGGGATAGACTAAAGACCAATCATAGTCCTTTGCAGGAGCTTCAAAAGCGGAGATAGCGAAGATGACTGCTTCGGTGGTCAAACCCACAATCAACATCAAATCAGCTAAAGGAAGGTGCAAGATTTTGAAAAGAGCACCCATGATAACAACTGCTGCACCCAAACCGTAGAGCTTGGTCATGAAGTTCTTGAAGCGCTTGCCGTTTACGTCGATTAAAGCCATGATAGAAGAGGTGTTAGAGTATTTTTGGTTGAGGGTTGTTTTAGAAATCACGTGCATCGCGACCCAAGAAGCTTTGAACGGTACGGAAACCGATGTACGACTTATTGGTGTCTTGGTACTCGTAATCGCGCGCACCTACTTGCATGTAGGATGCAATGTCTTTCCAGGATCCGCCGCGAATCACCTTGCGCTTGAGCGTCTCGGGATCGCTGCCGCTGGCGTTGTATTTAAAGTCAGGGTTGAAATCTGCTACGTAGTAATAACTAGCCTCATCCCATGCGGTGCTCGTCCATTCTGCCACGTTGCCAGCCATACAGTACAGACCATATCCGTTGGGCTCGTAGGAAGTCACTTTAACAGGGTGGAAACCACCGTCTGCCGTCAAGTTACCGCGTGAGGGCTTGAAGTTGGCCAAGAAACAGCCTTGGCTGTTAGTGGTGTATGGACCACCCCAAGGGTAGGTCGTCAATTCAAATCCACCACGGGCAGCGTATTCCCACTCAGATTCGGTCGGAAGACGGAATTCGTTCTCTTGGAAGTCATTGTTGTCTTTCAAGTACTCATTGCGGTAGCGCGTACGCCAGTTACAAAATGCCATAGCCTGCTTCCAGTTGATACCTACAACGGGGTAGTTGTCATAGGCAGGGTGCCAGAAGTAGTTGTCGTGCATCTGCTCGTTGAAAGAGTAGGTAAAGTCAGCCAACCAAACGAGGGTATCTGGATAGATGTTCACGATTTCACTTTCAAAGAAGCTGGAGCGATCCGAAATCGCCTTGCCATCCTTGATGTAATCCTTGTAGGAGAACGTGCGACCGTCGCCGTCCGCATCGTTGAAATCGTACTGAACACGGTTAGACTTCTTAGCAGCTTTCTGCTTGTCAATCCAGAAATAGAGGTAGTTGAGCTGACGTGCATCTAACATGCGGCCACCCAAATAGCGCTCTTCAGGAGCCAAGTACATAGACTCGATTACCTCGGTGTATTCAATAGAAGGGTAACGACGCGTGTCCCAGACCAATTTGCGGCTCCAGTCCAAATGCGTTTGCATAGAATCGGGGTATTCCAAGCCCACGTACTCCTCAAAGTAGGTAGGATTGTTCATGTCCGCATAGCTGATGTACTCGTAATCTTCTACCAAACCTTCTGCGAGGCGGTAGCGCAAGATGGAGTCACGCACCCACTGCACAAATTGACGGTACTCGTTATTGGTGATTTCCGTCTCGTCCATATAAAAGGCAGAGACGCTCACCGTTTTGGTGGGAGCCGTCAGGGTAGAGGGGACATCAATGTCAGAGTTACCCATATTAAAGGAACCCTGGGGAACGTAAACCATTCCGTAGGGATCTGAGGGGTAAAATTCCGGGCGGTTTTGGACGCCGACGAGCTCGCCGTGGTCAGAACCAGAACAAGCCGCCAGTAGGGCGACTGCGGCCACGGAGGCCAACCGGAAGAAGAGCGTTGAATGCTTCATAGTACTTTGCTTAACGCATATAAGGGTGCGATATTACAAAAATCTTACGTTTCTGTAGCTTCCTGGGATCGGTTCAGGGATCTCAATATTGAAGCAGTAGTTGAGCCAAATCTCATGGCTTCCCCCACTGTACCCACTCAATGCAGAGGTGGTGATGTCGTAAGAATACGCCAATCTTAATGACGGAAGTATCTGATATCCAGCCATTAAGCTAATAGCGTCCTGATTGCGATAGCCCAGTCCGCCATAGATCTTGTCTTGGAACAATGCGTTCACATTGAGGTCCAAAGAAATATTAGAATTTAAATCAGATTTTATCAGGGCAGATGGGGTCAAAACCAATTGAAACTGCTCTAAAGGGAAATGATAGCCTCCCGTGAGGTAATAGTGCATCTTGCTTTTGTACCGGGCGGTTCCCCCAAAATTGGCCTCGCTTTGGAGCAAGCGACTTGTTGAAAGACCTGCGAAGAAAGTCGGTGCGTTGTAATGCACGCCGAAGTTCAACTCTGGTGTCATCGCAGACGTATTTGGGCGAAGAATGCTGGGGTCATTAGAACCGGCGGTTCCATCTGGATAAATCCACTGGGCTTGCTTCACATTTTTATTGCGGAAGTCTACGGCTAGTCCAATGCCCAAGGTGCCGGGGCCAAGGTCCATTTGGTAGGCGTAGCCCAAAGCCGCAGAGATGTCTTGGAAGAAGCCAATTTGATCGTTGAGGATGCTCACAAGCAAACCACCGTGAAGGACGCTCAATGGGATGTCGGCATTGATGGCTTGGGTCGTAGGGGCATTGTCAAAACCCACCCACTGCGAGCGGTGGCCAACATTCAGGCAAATGGCATCGTTGGAGCCTGCTACTCCCGGATTAAAGCCAGCGAGGTTATGGTAGTACTGCGTGAATTGCACGTCTTGCTGTGCAAATGCCACGCTTGAAAGACCAACAAGTACGGCTGCAAGTATGTGTTTGCGTAGAGTCATGCAGGGCAGTTTAAGGCCTAAAAATAGCAATAATCCGCTACCCTTCGGCTAAACCCGAAAAAAACTCTCAAGCATTTATTCCCGCCTCAAAGCGCTTTGTGCACGGCTTTCCACCAGCGGTCCGGGATCTCTCCTTGCTGGGCAGCTTCGTAATCCTTTAATGAACAAGGCATTAGATGTTGACGGGCTTCCTTGCTGGGATTTGCAGGGACTTCCATCCACCAACGGCCACTGAAGGGGGATTTGTAAAAGATGAGCTCTTGGGACTGTTCTTCTAGGAGGACGGTGAAACGCGTGTAGTCGTTTTTGGTGCGAAGGGGGTAGTCGCCTTTGCGCCATTGGACACCTTCGAGGAAGTACCAGAGTCCTTGGGCGATTAATTGGGCGTTTTGGCCGGTTGGATCGAGCTGTGGATTGTAGTCGAAGACCCCTACGGACGTGAGTTTGTCGCTCATTCCTCCGTAGCGAAGGGCTGCGCAGAGTTCCTCCGCGGTGATTCCGTTGGGTGAGGGAAGGGATTGCCCGGGAGCGTCGGCTATGCGTACGACATGGTTATTCACCAAAAGCATGTCAGCGTCGCGCACTAGGGGCTCGATTTCATGAATTTGGCCACGTACTTCTCCTAGGCGGTGCGCTTCAAAATGCATGCGCTCAAAGAGATCGAGCACTTCTGGAGCCACGTAGTAGGCTTGGTGGCCGATGTGGCTCAGGTGGTAGAGGTAGTAGGGCTTGGCGGTGAGCAAGTGGCTCAAGACATTGTCCGCATTTAGGGGATCACTGTCTTGTCCTAAGCTAATTCGGCTATGCAAAACGGCCGCGTTGACCGTGCGCTCAAGTCGACAGTAGGCGCGGTATAACGCCAGGCTTAAGTCGGAACTACCTCCCAAAATGAAAGGGATGCAATTGCACTGTAATATTTCGACGCAGAGGGCCTCTAAGGCCGCCATGGAATCGACACTATCACGGCCGGGTACGATGTCGCCTAAATCGGCCACTTTGAAATCCCAGGAGCCAGGGTAGAGGGAATAGAATTCTTTGCGGATCGCCCGAGATGCATCGCGGCTTCCCCTGTGGGCTTTGCTTCCTCGGTCTTCAGGAACGCCTAAAATGGCTACGCGAACCTCGCGCAGATCGGGGAATCCCAGTTCTTCGGTGTGTGCCACCAATACATGACCCATGGTGCCGGGTTGAACATCCTCAAACCACTCAGAGGGTATGGGCTGAAGCGCGTCTTCCCACATGGCTTAGCTCTTTTTGCCTTTGGATCCTGTTCTTCCGCCGCGTTTGCCCTTGGGAGGGTTTTTGCGCTGCTCCTCGATCAAAGCCATGCAGCTAGCGAGATCTAGGCTGGCGGCCTCTGTACCTTTTGGAATGCGGTAGTTCCCACCGCTGTATTTGATGTAGGGTCCGTAGCGTCCTTCCGTGATGACAATGTCGCCTTCCGGTCCTTCAAATGTGGCGAGGGTAGCGGCGGTAGCGGCTTGGGCCTTGGACTGAATGAGGGAGATAGCCTCGGCTTCCGTCACCGTGTAGGGGCTAAATTCAGCGGGGAGGCTGACAAAGGTTTTGCCCATTTGCACATAAGGCCCAAAGCGACCAATGCTGGCCTTGAGCGCTTGGCCTTCGTAGCTCCCCAAGGTCCTGGGAAGTGCGAAGAGAGCGAGAGCCTCTTTCAGCGTGATGGTTTCCACAGAGAGCCCTTCCGGGATGCCGGCAAAACGCGGTTTTTCTTTTTCTTCTTCTTC